>JAZNCS010000032.1:0-50209 GCA_045587685.1 Acutalibacteraceae bacterium | reverse complement strand
GTTTTAAGGATTTTTTGGAAGTTTTACATCAGTTTATAACGTGATTTTTGTATGATTGACCAAATTAACTGTCAACAAATGTCAATAAAAACGCATTTTTAAAAGGTTACAACTTTGTAACTGTTTTGTTTTTCCAATTTTTTAGTCAAATTGCACAAAATGCACCTTGATTTATTGTTTGACATAGTTAAAAATATTGAGTATAATGCTAAGGCTTGCGAAATTTAAGTTTCAAAAGGAGTTATTGGATGATAGAAAAAATTAAGTATTGCTTACTTAAAGTTTTAAAATGTGAGCAAATACGAATTAAGGCTATTGCGGTTGTTTCCGCTTTAACCATCGCTGTAATTTCTTTGTTAGGTCACTCGACATATATTATAAAGATTTTTGACGGCGAAAAAACCTATACTGTTCGTACATTAACAAATAACGTAGCTTCAGTTCTCAAAAGCGTTGATTTAAAATCAGAAAGTTACAATGTTATTAAGGAAACTGTTGATAATTATTTTACACAGGTTGAAATTGCATATACCTTCCCTGTTTATGTTACACAAGGTAATACAACTACAACCATTCAATTCACTGGTGGTACTGTTACAGAAGCTCTCGCAATGCTTGATATTACAGTTGATGAGTTCGACTTTGTTGAACCCGCGGCTGACAAAGTGCTTACCAAAACCGCTTATATCGATTACACTAATATCGATTATGTGAACGGTGATTATCAGGAAGTTATCCCACACAAAACAAATACTGTTTATTCAAAGAGCCACAACAAAGGTTATTCTTCAGTTCAAGCCGGTTCTGACGGATTACAACTCGTAAGTTATTCCGAAACAATAATAAACGGTGTTTCCCAAGGTAAAATTATTACTAATACAACAGTTTTAAAAGACCCTGTTGCTGCAATTAAAACAGTTGGAACAAAATCGGCAGTTCAAACTACCAGTTCTAATGTAAAATGCATTTCTACACTTGTTCCATCAACCCCTATCGAACTCGATGCTAACGGAGTTCCTGTTAATTATAAATCTAAAATGACTGTTAGAGCAACCGCTTACACCTACACAGGTAATAAGTGCTCAACAGGTGTTAGCCCACAACCTGGTTATATCGCAGTAAACCCTAAAGTTATCCCTTACGGCACAAAGATGTATATCAAAACCGTTGACGGTAAATACATCTATGGTTATGCTGTTGCTGCTGACACAGGCGGATTTATTAAGAAACATCCTACAGGTATTGACCTTTTCATGACAAGCGAAAGTGCTTGTAGAGCATTTGGTGTACGAAGCGCAGAAATTTATATCTTAGAATAATTAAATTAACCGTTGCAAGATAATCTTGCAACGGTTTTTATTTTGGCTTTACAATAAAGATTTTTGTTGGTATAATATATAAAAACAAAAAAAGATGGTGTTCTTTATGAAATATTTAGTATTATTATGTGATGGTATGGCAGATACGCCAAATCCTAATCTAAACGGTAAAACCCCAATGGAATTAGCTAATAAGCCGATTATGGATAAATTAGCCTCTACTGCAGAGGTTGGTATGTGCCGCACAGTTGGAAAGGGGTTAAAACCCGGTAGCGATGTTGCAAACCTTTCGGTGTTAGGTTATGACCCTTATGTTTGCTATACAGGACGTTCACCCTTAGAAGCAGCTTCTATTGGTGTTGATTTAAAAGAAAGCGATATTGCGCTTCGTTGTAATATTGTAACACTCTCAGAAGAAGAAAACTATGAAGATAAAGTTATGGTTGATTATTGTGCGGGTGATATTTCTACAAAAGAAGCCCACGAAATAATTAAAACTGTAGAAGAAAAGTTAGGAAACGAAATATATAAGTTTTACGGCGGTGTTAGTTACCGTCATTGTCTTGTGGTTGATAACGGTACAACCGAACTTGGAACTATGACCCCTCCTCACGATATTAGCGGCAAGGTTATAAAGGAATATTTAAGCGATAACCCTAACGCTAAACCTTTAATAGAACTTATGAAAAAAAGTTATGACATTTTAAAGGACCACCCTGTAAACCTCAAACGCAGACTTGATGGTAAAAACGAAGCCAACTCTATTTGGTTATGGGGCGAAGGCAGAAAACCCGCACTTCAAGATTTTTATGAAAAAAATGGTGTTCGCGGTTGTATTGTTAGCGCAGTTGACCTTTTAAAAGGAATTGGTATTTGCGCTAATATGCTCACCCCCGAGGTAGAAGGTTCTACAGGCTATCTTGATACTAATTTCGAAGGAAAAGCTGAGGCCGCAATAGCTGCATACAAAAACGGTTGTGACCTTGTTTATTTGCATTTTGAAGCACCTGATGAATGTGGTCACCGTGGCGAGTGTGATAAAAAAGTTAAAGCGATTGAACTTATTGAGCAACGCGCATTAAAACCTATGCTTAATTACCTTGACTCTTGCGGCGATGATTATAGAATACTTATTATGCCTGACCACCCCACACCGCTTGATATTATGACCCATTCAAGCGAACCGGTGCCATATCTTTTATTCGATAGTCGTAAGTCTTTAGGTGGTGTTAGCAGTTTTACCGAAATTAACGCTAAAAACACAGGCATTTTTATTGAAAATGGCCCAATTATAATGGATAAATTATTAGAAAAAATTTAGGAAAATTATGCATTAAAAATTCGCATAAAATGTAATTATGTAAACCAAAACAACTATAAAAGTTATTCAACTTATCCACCGAGATATTAACAAAATGAGGTCTTGTCCACCTAAAAATGAGTGTTTAAAGGCTTTTTTCGGTGGATAACTCTGTTAATAAGTAGAATAAATCGTTAATGCATAATAATATTTGTAACAAATTATGTAAAGCATTTCGTTCTATTTCGACAAATAGTAACAACCCATAATTTATACGTTTTTCAGTAAAAAGGAGCCCTTATGAAACGCACTAAATTAAAAGACCGAATTTTACCCGATTACACCCGTGGAGAAGAAATTTTTAATATGGTTTCTCATATAGTAGGCGGTGGATTTGGAATAATAGTTTTAGCACTTTGTTTAATAAAATCTTTCTTAAATCACAACGCTTACCAAATCACAAGTTCCTTCATCTACGGAATTTCAATGATAACATTATATACAATTTCAAGCATATACCACGGTCTTATTCCTGTTACCGCAAAAAAAGTTTTTCAGGTTATCGACCATTGTTCAGTATTTATTTTAATTGCGGGAACATACACTCCAATAGCACTTTGTTCTTTTAGAACATATAACAGTCTTTTAGGTTGGGGTATTTTAATTTTTGTTTGGATTATGACCGTGCTTGGTGTCACCCTTAATGCTATCGACCTTAAAAAGTACGCCCTATTCTCTAATATTTGTTATTTAGCGGTTGGTTGGTGCGTTATTGTTGTTATTAACCACGCAATTAAAGCAATCGGAACCGAGGGCTTTTGGTGGCTTCTTTCAGGCGGTATCGCCTACACCGTTGGCGCCATTCTTTACGGCATAGCAGGACATAGCGTACACCGTTATATGCACTCTCTTTTCCACCTTTTTGTATTGCTTGGAAGTATACTTCAATTTATTTGTGTATTCTTTTTCGTTCTAATTTAAAACAAAAACCGTAAGTTATTTCAAAATAACTTACGGTTTTATTTTATTCTCTTTCTATTTTTGCTTTGCCGCTATCAACAGTTTCGGGAGTAATTATTATTTTTTTAATCCCTTTATCCGATGGGCACTCAAACATTAAAGGTTGTAACACACCCTCAATAATCGAACGAAGGCCCCTTGCGCCCGTTTTACGTTCAATCGTAAGGTCTGCAATCTTTTCTAACGCAGCCTTCTCAAACACTAACTCAATACCATCCATTTTGAAAAGTGCTTGATATTGCTTTATTATAGAGTTTTTAGGCTCTTGCATAATTTTAATCAATGTTTGCTTATCCATCGCCTTAAGCGAAGTTATAACCGGCAAACGACCAACTAATTCAGGTATCATACCAAATTTCACTAAATCTTGGTGGGTTGCAGTAATTGCTGCAGCCTCTTCTTTTTTGGTTTCCTTGGATTTTACATCCGCGCCAAAACCTAAACTACTGCCACCTATACGGCGCTCTATAACCTTTTCTATGCCATCAAAAGCACCCGCACAAATAAACAAAATATTTGTAGTATCAACCTGTATAAATTCTTGTTGTGGGTGTTTTCTACCACCTTGTGGCGGAACATTAGAAACAGTACCTTCTAAAATCTTCAAAAGGGCTTGTTGAACACCTTCGCCGCTAACATCACGAGTGATTGATGCATTCTCGCTCTTACGGGCAATTTTGTCAATTTCATCAACATAAATAATACCGCGTTCCGCTTTTTCAACATCATAATCAGCCGCTTGAATAAGTCGAAGTAAAATGTTTTCAACGTCTTCACCAACATAACCCGCTTCGGTAAGGGTTGTAGCATCGGTAATAGCAATCGGCACATCTAAAATTTTTGCTAATGTTTGCGCCAAAAGGGTTTTACCAACACCTGTAGGACCTAACATTAAAACATTACTTTTACCCAACTCAACATCATTATTTGTACTTTTAAAAATTCTCTTGTAATGATTATATACCGCAACCGAAAGAGTTTTTTTAGCGTCATCTTGACCTATTACATATTGGTCAAGTTTAGCCTTTATTTCCATAGGCTTTGGTAAAACAAATTCTTTTTCCTTCTTTTTGCTTTGTTTCTTTGCGGAAACCTCATCATCAAAAAGAAGCGAACTACAAAACTCAATACAATTATCACAAATATATACGCCCGGACCCTCTACAAGACGGGTAACCTCATCTTGAGTTTTTCCGCAAAAGGAACAGCATATCTCTTTTTCTTTGTTCGGCATTTAATTACCTCTTTGTTATAACCTTATCTATAAGGCCGTATTGTAAAGCCTCAGCGGCAGACATAAAATTATCACGCTCGGTATCGCGTTCAATCTCTTCTAAAGGTCTTCCTGTGTTTTCAGAAAGAATTCTATTAAGATTTGCTCTTGTTTTTTCAATATGTTTTGCGTGAATTAAAATTTCGGTTGCTTGACCTTGTGTACCGCCTAAAGGTTGGTGAATCATAATTTCGCTGTTAGGAAGTGCTAAACGTTTACCCTTTGCACCTGCTGACAAAAGAAACGCACCCATACTTGCAGCCATACCCATACAAATGGTGCTAACATCACACTTAATGTATTGCATTGTATCATAAATTGCCATACCTGCAGTTACTGAACCGCCGGGGCTATTGATATAGAAGTTAATATCTTTATCAGGGTCTTGACCTTCAAGGTAAAGCATTTGCGCAATAACTATACTTGCGGTAGCATTATTAACCTCATCATTAAGCATAATAATACGGTCATTTAAAAGGCGGGAAAAAATATCGTAAGAACGTTCTCCTCTGCTTGTTTGTTCTACAACGTAAGGTACTAAACTCATAACTATTCTCCTTTTTTTGTTTTTAAAAAATGCCGACACCGTAGTGCCGGCACCATACCGCTAATATTATGAACTAAAAGTTCAATTTATAATCAATTATTCAGCTTTTTCTTGGGTTTCTTCTGCTTTTTTCTTTGTTGTTCTCTTTTTAGCAGGAGCTTTTTTCTCGGTTTTTGCTTCTACTTCGGTAATAACTGCGTTTTCTTTAATAAAGTCAATAGCCTTACCAACAGCAATATCTTTAGCAAGTTCTTCTGCAGGGATTGCGTTCTTAACTGCTTCAACTTCCATATTGTATTGTTTAGCCATTTCTTCAAAACGAGCATTGATATCTTCTTCACTAGCTTCAATCTTTTCAAGTTCTACAATCTTTTCTAAAGCTAAACGGAATTTAACTTGGCTTTCAGCTTGTGGACGGAAAGTAGCCTTGAAATCTTCGATTGAAGAATTTGTATACTTAAGATATGTTTGTAAATCAAGACCTTGCATTGACAAACGATAACCGAATTCTTCAACACTTTGATTTAAGCGGCTTTCAAACATTGCTTCAGGGATTTCACCCTTAATGCTATCAACGATTTGTGCTACTAAATCATTTTCGGTTTCTTCTTCAGCAAATTTTGCTTTGCGCTGGAGAGCCTTTTCTTTAATGTCTGCCTTTAATTCAGCAAGTGTATCAAATTCGCTTACATCTTTAGCAAATTCATCATCAATTTCAGGTAATTCGCGAAGTTTAATTTCGTGCAACTTAATCTTAAAGGTAGCTTCTTTACCTGCAAGGTTTTCTGCGCCGTATTCTTCAGGGAAGGTAACAACAATGTCAAACTCTTCTCCAATGTTTTTGCCAACGATTTGATCTTCAAAACCTGGGATAAATTGACCCGAACCTAATTCAAGAGTATGACCCTCTGCCTTACCGCCATCAAAAGCTACGCCATCTACAAAAGCTTCAAAGTCGATAACAACGGTATCGCCCATAGCAGCCGCTCTATCTTCGATAGAAACCATACGTGCATTACGACCTGCCATTGCATTGATTTCAGCATCAACTTCACTGTCTTCAACCTTTGCGATAACCTTTTCAGCCTTAAGGCCCTTATATTTACCGATTTCAATTTCAGGATATGTTGTAAGTGCTACCTTGAAAACAACGCCTTCTTCTTTAGAAACTGAAACAATATCAGTATCCATTTTGTCGTTTATAACGTTAAGACCGGATTCTTTGATTGCTTCTTCAACAGCATCTGGATAAAGAATGTTAATTGCATCTTCGAAAAATGCTTCTTCGCCATACATTTTAACTACCATTGCGTATGGTGCTTTACCCTTTCTGAAACCAGGAATATTAATTTTATTTTTTTGTTGGTTATATGCCTTTTTAATAGCGTCCCCAAATTTTTCAGCATCAATAGCAATTTCAAGTTCATATCTATTAGTGCTAAGTTTTTTTGTTTCTTTTAAACTCATTTTTGTACCTCCGCAAATATGCTAATTTGTCTTTTTACAAACTTTCATATTATTATATCACGTATTTCAAAATATTTCCACATATTTTTAAAATTTATTAAATTTATATATATTATGCTATAAAAATCGGTGTAAAATCTACACAGTCGCACGAAATTAGGCTAAACTCAACGCCATCATACTCTTTTACCGCGTTTATTTTGCCCGTTCCGTGTATATGTCCGTAATAAACTTTTTTAATGTTATGCCGTTTTAAAACTTCAAAAATCTCTTCGCAAACTTGAGTTCCGTAAACAGGCGGATAATGTAAGAAAACGAGTATCGGGAGTCCCGTTTTTTCGGCTTCGGTTATAGATTTTTCGAGTCTTCCAACTTCTCTTGCGATTATCTTTTTATCCGAAGTATCATCGTAAAACCAACCTCGTGTTCCCGCAATCGCATAACCTTCACAAATTACTGTATTATTAAAAACTATTTCAATATTAGAAAAATTATTTTCCTCAAAAAATTCTTTTAATTTTTTAACGGTTGACCACCACAAATCGTGGTTTCCTTTTAAAATAACCTTTTTACCTTTTAATTTGTTTAAAAATTCAAAATCAGGCTTTGTTTCTTCTAACTTTAGCCCCCAAGAAAAATCGCCGGGAAGAATAACCGTATCTTCTTGTTTTACAAGTCTATTCCAATTAGCAAAAAGTTTTTCGGTATGATTTTCCCAACCGCGAAAAATATTCATTGGTTTATCTGTGCCAAAAGATAAATGCAAATCCGAAATGGCAAAAATACTCATTATTCTCCTCCTTACATATTTTCTTTAATTTTGTCAATACTATTTTTGACCCAAAAAGGTCAGAAAGGATTGGATTACTATGTCAGATTGTAAATGCGAAACAAACTACTGTATTTCTTGCAGTGTTAAAAACTGTGTTCACCACGCAGAAAACGACACCTGTTCAGCAGGTAAAATTCAAGTAGGTAACCGCACTGCTTCTTCAGTTTCGGACACCTATTGTGATACTTTTAAGGCAAAGTAATCACCTAAATTTGAAAACGGGTATATTAAAATAATATACCCGTTTTTATTTTAGTTATAGGGTTATTCGATTGACAATGAAGAATACACTTGACCTAACATACTATCCGCTTCGCAAACATTATTGAAACGAACATTAGCATTTTCAAGTGCTTTAATTGGAGCAGGTATTTGGGTATTTGTTGTCTCACTTAAAATTCTTACTGTATCAAATTCATTTTCGCCTTTTTTGTCGGAAACTGCGGATAAAACATCTGCCGCAAACTTATAAGGTGAAGCAGTAGAAGCAATAACAGTTGGTCTATCGTCACCCGTTGCAGTTTTATACTGTTCGTAAACATTCATAGCAACTGCAGTATGGGTATCACAAAGATAACCATATTCTTTGAAAAGTTTACTTATTGTTTCAAGGGTTCCCTTATCGTCACAGCAGCCTCCCCAGAAAAGTTCGCCCATTTTTTCTTTAATATCTTCATCTACTGTGAACACGCCGTTTTGAGATAAATCGCTTTGCAATTTAGCAACCTTTTCATCATCACAATCACTAAGTTCAAACAACATTCTTTCAAGATTTGAAGAAATCAAAATATCCATTGAAGGCGAAATAGTAGTAAAGAAATCACGATTGCGGTCATACTTACCTGTGTTTATAAAGTCGGTCAAAACATTATTAGCGTTTGAAGCGCAAATAAGTTTATTTACAGGCACACCCATTTTTTTAGCATAATAAGCCGCTAAAATATTACCAAAGTTACCTGTTGGAACAACTATATTAAAGCCATCTTTCAAATAGTCTTCCCCGCGGGAAAGCATATCGCAATAAGCAGAAATATAATAAACTATTTGAGGAGCAAGTCTACCCCAGTTAATTGAGTTGGCAGAAGAAAACTGCATATTATTTTCTTCTAATTTAGCCTTTACTTCATTGTTGGTAAATATCTTTTTAACGCCTGTTTGAGCATCATCAAAGTTACCCTTAATAGCGCAAACATGAACATTTTTGCCAACTTGAGAATCCATTTGAAGTTTTTGCATTTTGCTTACGCCTTCGCTTGGATAGAAAACCAAAATTTCGGTATTTTCAACATCGCAAAATCCTTCCAAAGCGGCTTTGCCTGTATCGCCCGAAGTAGCAACCAAAATTACAATTTTTTTGCCGTTTGACACCTTTTTAGCCGAAGTTGTAAGTAAATATGGTAAAAGTTGAAGCGCCAAATCCTTAAAAGCACAAGTAGGGCCGTGCCAAAGTTCCAAAATATTTGCGTTTTTACCTATAAGTGAAATAGGTGCCGGTTGTTCATTATCAAAACTGCCGGTATATGCACCCTTTACGCAATAATCAATTTCTTCCTCGGTAAAATCACCCAAAAAGTTTTTTAGAACATATTTAGCTTTGCCTACATAATCAAGGCCACATAAAATTTCAAAATCTTTCTTTTCGAATTTTGGAAAACTTTCAGGCACAAAAAGACCACCCTCTACAGAAATACCCTGTGAGATAGCTTGAGCCGCTGTAACCTTTACTTTTTTATCTCTTGTACTTACGTAATTCATAACTTCTTCTCCTAAAAACATATATACACTATTTTAATACACATCCGCCTTTTTGTCAAAGGTTTAGCATATAATTTAAGGCGTTTTTATAAAATATTTTGTCAAGCACTGTTTTTTCAATGCCCATTCGATTTAATTTGCGGTAAACGCCCTCTATATAGGTTATATCTTTTACCTCTTTTGGCATCTGGGCACCGTCAAAATCCGAGCCGATTGCTATATTATTTTCAAGCCCCATTTCGCAAAGTAAATATATATTTTTATAAAGGCTTTCATAAAAATTTTCGCCTAAAAATTTTTCGTAAAAAGTAAGACCTATAAGACCGCCTTTTTGAGCAATCAACTTAACTTGTTCATTATCGAGATTTCTCTTGTGAGAGCAAACACATTTTAAATTTGAATGTGTTACTATTGGCTTCTCAGCTATTTCTACCGCACTAAAAAAACTTTTTTTATTTATATGCGAAAGGTCGCAAACAAGCCCTAAATTGTTCATTTGGCGTATTACTTCTACGCCAAAATCGGTTAAACCTTTATCGGTTTCGCAACCTCCCGCAATTTCATTTTCGCCGTTCCAAGTAAGCGTTATAAATCGAATACCTTGTTGCTTTAAAATTAAAAGCCGCTCTAATTTATCCTCTATTAAGGCACCGCCCTCAACCGCTAAAATCGGCGTAAGATTCTTGGGTGGGTTTTTAATTTTTTCAGTAAAATCCGCGTACATTTTAAGATATAATTCCCACGGGTTTTGGATATCGTCTTTAATCCAAAAGGCAAATGTCTGATACCAATTATCAAAACATTTGCCTTTTTGTGCTGAAACACCTAGATTATTTTTATTAAATTCTTCTTTTTTCACAAAACATTCATACGCCGTGTCACAATGCAAATCAAAGAAATTCATACATCACCTAAAACGCATTTTTTATATATTTTAGTTTGTATTCCGTTACTCCTTTTTCATTTTCCAAAACTGTTACACAAGCAACGTCAAACCGCGGTTGTAAGGAAGTTTTTGTTTTTGAAATATAGTCTTTAGCAGTCAACATAATACGCTCTCTTTTATGCGCATCAACAGCTTCTGAACCCGAAATCAAACTATCGTTCTTTCGAGTTTTTACCTCTACAAAAAGTATATACTCATCATACTCAGCAATTATGTCTATTTCACCAAAACGACAACTATAATTTCTTTTTACAATAACTGCGCCTTTTTTACGTAAAAAGTTAGCAACCCTATCTTCGCCGCTAATCCCCGTTTTTCCTATATTCATTTGTTTTCACCCAAAATGTTTTTCAAAAAACTCAACCTATGTATAGCGCAAGGACCATACTGTTTTATTAAATCGGTGTGTAATTTTGTGCCGTAGCCCTTATGCTTTGCAAACTGATACTCAGGATACTCTTTATCATAATCCAAAAGTAATCTATCCCTACTCACCTTTGCAAGTATCGAGGCCGCCGCTATGCTCATAGATTTAGCGTCCCCCTTAACTATTGTTTCGCAAGGCACTTTAATATTTGTCGGCACTCTATTACCATCTATTAAAGCGTAATCAGCAGGAATTTTTAATCCTTCAATCGCTCTGTTCATAGCCAAATATGTAGCATTTAAAATATTGTATTTTTCAATTTCCTCTAAACTGCCATAGGCTATGCAATAACTTACCGCTTTTTCGATTATTTTATCAAAAAGAGCCTCTCTTTTCTTTTCGGTCAACTTTTTAGAGTCATCAAGTCCCTCTATCACACAGTTTTCGGGCAAAATAACCGCAGCAGCACAAACAGGACCGGCCAAAGGGCCGCGTCCCGCTTCATCTACACCACAAACAAATTTATAGCCATTTTGCATAGCATTTAATTCAAAACTTAAATCAGGCATTATCTTCAGCCCTTTCAAGCGAAATGTTACCTATTTTTTGGTTTCTATATTCTTCTAAAAGCATATTAGCCGCTCTTTCGGTATCGGTTTCACCGCCGCGAATTACCATTCCGCGTTTTTTACCTATTTGGCACAAAATTTCATAAGAGTCTACGCTAAAATCCAACTTGCCGTAACGCGCTTCTAATAAATCTTTATAATTATCACTCAATCTTTCTATTAAGCGCATAGCCAAAAGCTCGGTATCTAATATTCTATCCTTAACAGCACCTGTAAAAGCCAAATTTTCGCCAACAGTTTTATCCTCAAATTTAGGCCACAAAACACCGGGAGTGTCGAGCAATTCCAACTGTTTATCAATAGTAAACCATTGATTACCCCTTGTAACACCCGGGCGGTTTTCAACCTTTGCTTTTCCGCCTCCTGCAATACGGTTAATAAAAGAGGATTTACCAACATTAGGTATGCCAACAGTCATAACACGGAGCGGTTTTCCTACCATTCCTTTTTCTTTGTATTGCTCTAATTTATCGGCTAAAACGGTTTTAACAGTATCCTTAAACGCTGAAATTCCCTTGCCGTTTTTACAGTCAATCGCTATTGCGGTTATGCCTTTTGATTTATAATAACGCACCCAACCTTCAGTAACCTTACTGTCGGCCATATCGCATTTATTAAGCAATATTATATGTGGTTTGTTTTCAATAATTTCCTCTAAATCAGGGTTGCGGCTACTAACAGGTATACGGGCATCTACAACCTCCGCAACTGCATCAATTATAGGTAAAATTTCCTTGATTTTGCGGCGTGTTTTGGCCATGTGTCCCGGAAACCATTGTATATTTTGCGTGTTTTCCATAAAGATTCCTCGCTAAAGCTTACTTTTTGTCAAGCCTTCCCATACGTTCAAACGGAAAAACTCTAAAAACGGCGTGACCTAAAATATACTTTTCATCAATCATTCCGTTTACACCGATTGATGCGCTTCGGCTATCGAGCGAATTTCCGCGGTTATCACCCAAAACAAAAACGCAACCTTCCGGCACAGTCACAGGAAAATCTACATCGTATTTATCATAAGTAGGAGTACTAATATAGTCTTCCTTTAAAACCTTTCCATCTACCGATACCTTGCCTGTTTTAAAGTCAATATCAACAGTTTGACCGCCCACGGCAATAACTCTTTTTATTATAGGTCCATTTGTATCGTTATTATTTTCGACATTATTTTCCATATTTCGCGAAACTACAACTATATCGCCTTGTTTTGCCTTATACGCAAAATTTGTAATTATAATTTTTTCGCCGTGGTAAAGTGTGTTTTGCATAGAAGGTCCATCAATAGTAGCAACCCTAAAAAGCAACCCAAATATTACAACAACCGCAATAACCGAAGTAACTATTATTTCAAGCCATTCAAAAATATTTTGTGTTAGCGTTTGGGTAGTTTTTTCTTCTTTAAGGTTTTGGGCATACTCCAAGTCAACCTGAAAACCACTTTCCAAAGACTCATTTTTTTTATTAAAAACGCTGCCGAAAATTGTTTTTTTCATAAGAAAAACCTCTTAAATAAATAAAGTAAAAAGGGAGGACGCAAACCGTCCCCCCTTCCAAGCTTTAACCAATAAGCTCTTTAACCTTTGCAGATTTACCAACTCTATCGCGGAGATAGTAAAGCTTAGCTCTGCGAACTTGACCCTTACGTACAAGTTCAACCTTAGCAACTGAAGGTGAATGTACAGGGAATACACGTTCAACACCTACACCGTAAGAAACACGGCGAACGGTAAATGTTTCAGCAATACCGCTGTTATTCTTTGCAATAACAGTACCTTCAAAAACCTGAATTCTTTCCTTTTCGCCTTCCTTAATTCTAACGTGTACCTTAACAGTGCTACCGATAAGAATTTCAGGAACATCTTTTTTGAGCATGTCTGCTGTTAATTCGCGAATTACGTCCATTGTTTTTCCTCCTTAATTTTTTAACCAGATGTTCATACCCCAAAGGCAGAGGACCACCCGCTTCAATGTCGAATTTTCGGCACTGAACCCACTTAGTAAGGCCTAAGTGAAATCAAATGCTCATATATTCTACCATACCTTTTTCAAAAAATCAAGCATTATTTTACTAAAGTTCCGCCATCGCTTTTAAGCAGTATTAATATTTCCTCTTCTTTAAGGGTTAAAACGTTTATATAAACCAATATTTCATCGCCGTTTTGGGCGGCACAAAGAAATTCATAACAACGCACCTCTTTACCATAATCGGTTGGAATAAGCGCTATTGAAATTTCTTTTATAGTGAGACTTTTGTTTATTTTCTCGGCTGCTTCATCTTTAGTATAAACTGTACTTTCAAAGGCGCGTTCAGTATGATTAGTTAAATATGACGCCGCTTCATAAAGCATAATTTCGCCGTTATCCATAGCAATACCTACTTTGATTTGGTCGGTGTAACATTTCGTCTGGCCATCAAGATAAACAAAATTTACAACGCAAACACCCTCATCAGTAAAATAATAACTTTTGATAAAATTTATATACCCTAAGTTTTCTAAATATTCTTCCGCTTTATTTAGCGCTTGTGAATAACTTAAAACTGCTTTTTCTACTTGGCGGTTTTTTCGCATATATATAACCTCGCCTCCCGCCTGACTCACGGTTATATTTAATTTTTCGTTGTAAAAACGATAGCAAGGAATTTTTCCTTGTTCGGCGCCGTAAAAACTCAAATCCTTTTCCTTGCACTCCGCCGTTTTTGCGGCAATTTTTACAGCCTCTTCCTTAGTTACCTTCTTTTCGCTTTTGAGTATTTGCGGCTCTTTTTCGGAAATATGGTCCGAATAAGGCCCATCGTAAACAAGGGTTGGATAATCGGCAAGGTCTTGTTCTAAACTTGCAAACGAACCATTCAAGGTGTTTTCATCAACACTTAAAGCAATTTCGTTTTCAATTTCTTTTGCCCAGTAATCGCTGTTGTTGAAATTTATTACGTTATTGGTCACTATTTCGTTTATTTTATTTGATACCAAATTAAGCGATTCTATATTTTTTTGGTAGTCCCTCGGAAAACTTTCGCCATTAATTACAATTTTCGAAACCGAAACCGCGTAATTCCCAACCTGCGATAAAAATTTGTTAAAAGCGGTTAGTTCCTGACCATTTGGCAACTGCGAAAGTGCATTTTTTGAAAGATTTGCCTCGGTTAAAAGTTTTACTGCAATGCTTGTTAATTGGTCTTTATCGTTGGTGTATTTCGCCTTTTGCAAAAGAAGATTAATGTTATTAACCGAAGCGGTTAGTTCATCAAAATTTTTCGAGTAGGTGTTTTGTATTTCAAGGCGGTACTTTTTGTTTTTGATTTCGCTTTTAATTATAAACCCAACCGCTACTAAAATTATAGCGCTAAGAAAAGAAACAATTCTTATTACTGTAAACTTTTTCATAAAATTTCCCTCTAATAAATGTTTTTAATTATTATTTGCACTTTTTCCAAATTTAAACAAATACACTTGCAAAATAAAAAAAGGCTCCCTCTGATGAGGGAGCTGTCATTTTGTAAAAATGACTGAGGGAGAGATTTTTAATATTTCTCTCCTTCCACCGCAAGCGGTCCCCCTTCCTCGTCAGAGGAAGGCTATTACGCATTATGAATTATATTACGGATTCCCACAATTCAAATGCAAAGCGCAAAATGTAAAATGCAAACTCAACGTGTCGACAAAGCTGACTTAATATTTGTCGCAACGCAACACATTAATTTTACACTTTTCATTTTGCATTTTACATTAAAAAAGGCTCAGATAACTGAGCCTTTTTTTAAAGCATATAAACTCCCGATTTAAGTAATACGAAACTATATTCGCCAACCTTTAAAAATTGGTAAAGCGGTTCATCAAATTTTTCGTATTCCGAAACGGCATAACTATTAAGATTAAGTTTTGTAATATTTTGCGAACCTAAATTACTTATATAAGCGTCATCATTTTCTACAAAAATGTTTTTAGGCTTATTAAATGGCGACTTTTTACCGCCGACACGAAGTTCTTCGCGCAAAGTATTAAGGTTATATCTTAACAAAACGTTACTTTCGGCATAACTTGCCCAAAGGGCATTTTTATAAAGCACAATATCGGTAGGAGCGTTATTTTTATAAAGAAGACTGCCTTTCCAAATTGGTGAAGCATCAGTATCAACTAATTGCGCCGTACCATCGGTCGAGAGCAAGAACGCTTTTGCGTTTGGAAGAAGAATTGATTTAACTGTAATATAATTTTCACAAAGGGACACTATTGCCTTATAATTATTTCCAAATTTAGTTAAAAGGTAAACATTTCTTGCTATATCGGTAAAATGCCCGTTTTCAAAGGAAAGCATTTTATAAGCTACTACAACATTACCATCAACACGGTCTTTACAATACGAAAAAACTATACCGTTTGATGTTGGCAAAATTTCGTAAACTTCGCCTAAATAAATTTGCTTCATTACGCTTTTCCTCCTAACTTTTTATTAATTTTTTCCGCCGCCAAAAGCACACCCGCTTTTGCACTGTGGAAATTAAGTCCACCTTGCATCCAAGCAGCATATGGTTCTCTTAAAGGACCATCCGCCGAAAGTTCGATTGAAGCGCCTAAAGTAAACGCACCCGCCGCCATAATTACAGGGTCAGTATACCCCGGCATTTCCCAAGGTTCAGGCACAACAAACGAATCAACAGGCGCTCCGCTTTGCATACCTTGACAAAAAGCCACTAATCCATCGGCACTGCCTAATGTTACACATTGTATAATATCGCCGCGGTCTTCGGTATATTTTGGTGTTACATCATAACCCAACATTTCAAAAAGACAAGCGGTATAAACCGCGGTTTTCATAGCCTCACCAACCACGTGAGGCGCCGAGAAAAGTCCTAAATAAAGTTCGCGACTGTGCCCGAGAGTAGCCCCTACTTCGCGGCCAACACCCGCACAAGTAAGTCTATGTGCGCATTTTTCAATTAAATCTTTTCTACCTGCAATATAACCGCCCGTTGGCGCTATTCCGCCGCCTGGGTTTTTAATAAGTGAACCCGCAACAATATCGGCACCAACTTCGCAAGGCTCTTGTCTTTCAGCAAATTCGCCATAGCAGTTATCAACCATTATATAAGTATCTTTAGAGCACTCACGAACCGCGTTACAAAGAACCTCAATATCCTTTATTGTAAGGCTCGGTCTTGTACTGTAACCTCTTGAACGTTGGATATACGCCATTTTATAATTATCACTTTTTAAGCGTTTTTTAATTTCTTCAATATCGGGTGTGCCATCCGCCTTTAAATCCACTTGGGCATACTCAACACCAAAATCCGCCAAAGAACCATCGTTCTTTTGGTCAATACCAAACACACCTGTTATAGTGTCATAAGGTCTGCCTGTTAGCACTATCACCTTGTCGCCCGGTCGCAAAAGACCGAAAAGAGCAACTGTTAAAGTATGTGTTCCCGAAACAAAATTATGGCGCATGAGTGCATCCTCCGCTCCCATACAGTCCGCCATAACGCGTTCTAAAACCTCTCTACCGCGGTCATCGTAACCATAACCTGTAGAACCCGCAAAAGAAGCCTCGCTAACTCCGTTTTTAATAAATGCCTTTAACACCTTTAACTGTGTATATTCGGCAATATCGTCTATTCTATCAAAATAAGGCTTACACTCTTTAAGCACCTTTTTATCTAATTCTAACAACGAATCGCTTATTTCAAAAAAATTAGTTATATTCATTAGAATCTCACCCAATATCCTGCACTATATATTTTTTCAAATCCATTTTTTTCGTAAAAGGGTTTTACCTTATCCCTACAACAAACCAAAAAGTCTCTACCATAATTTTTATTAAGCACCGCCTTTAAAGCAGTTGTTCCAAAACCTTTTTCTCTACTTGCAAGGCCGTTTATAATCGCCTGATTTTTTGTATTAAAGGTTATACAAGCGCCTTTTCCCTTAACGCCAAAATAGTCAGCCGTGCCCATATTAAGTCTTCGGCAGTAATCTACTGCGAAATATGGGTACTGGGGGAGCGACAGCCCGTCCACATCAAGCAAATCATAAAGTTCTTTACTCGAAAGTTTATCCCCTGTAAATTCTTCGCTAACATCCGCTTTGCGATACATCACGTTTATCACTTCAGGCGGATTCTTATCGATTGCCAAAAGCGTTTTTATATCACTAAAAATACAAACCGGATTTATAACAGACACAAACTCCGAAAGTTCTTCTGTATTAGCATCATTATTAAAAATTATCATATTACCATCGGTAAAAGATATAACCGCTTTGTCTTCATCCTGTACCCAAAACAACACATCTTTACTGTTCGGATAACATTCAAACAAACACTTAATTTTTAAAAATTCCGCCGAAAGCACATTAAATTCCGGCAACTTATCGGTCAACTTAATCATTTAATTGTACCGCCGCAAATTCCATCGCGCATATATTTTGTAATTCGAAGCATATCCTTACAGTCCGAAATACTTGCCATATTTGAAGGGGTGTGTATATATCTGCAAGGAAGCGAAATTGCAAGTGTTCTTACACCTTCGCGACTTAAATGTACCGCAGAAGAATTGTTACCACCCGCTACTGCGCGTTTAGTTTGGCATACGATATTGCTGTTTAGCGCCGCGTTATATAACGCTTTATCGTAAAGAGTTCCTCTATCCATAAAAGAAATTACCGGGCCCTTGCCTAAATTGCAAACGCTTTTTTCCTCGCTAACACCCGCAATATCCGAAGCTGTTGTCGCCTCTATTACCAAAGCAAACTCAGGGTCTACCGAATAGGTGGCAGTTTTAGCGCCACGAGCACCTATTTCTTCTTGAACCGAAAATGTAGCGTAATAATCATACTCGCTTTCTTCTTTTAAAAGAGCTATAAGCACCGCGCAACCAATACGGTCATCAATAGCTTTAGCTTTTATGTTATCGCCTAAAATTGTTATATCGGAGCACAAAACAGCCCTTTCGCCAAGGTTCACTTTTTCTAACGCTTCCGCCTTTGAAGAAACCCCAATATCAATATAAAGCGAATCTTCGCTCGGTAATTTTTTAGCCTCATCGTTTGACAGCAAGTGCACAGGTTTAGAACCTATTACACCATTAACTTTACCGTTTATTTTAACCTTTTTGAACATTAGCGCCGAAACATCGATTGCGCCAATATTTTTAAACTTTAAATAGCCGTCACCTGTAACCGAGGTAATTATTAAACCAACCTCATCCATATGCGCATCAATCATAAGTTTTTGCTCGGCTCTTTTTTTGCCTTTTTTAAAGCAAATTAAATTACCTAATGCATCAATTTTATACTCGCAAAAATCTTTAATTTCACTAATTATAGAATCGCGAACTTGTTGTTCATCGCCCGAAACACCATCGAGAGTGCAAAGTTTTTTAAGAAGTTCAATCATTCTTTACCCCTCCCGAAAGAATATATTTTTCAAGCAAATCTACAACGCTTTTCAAATCCTTAATATCCAAAATTTCCACTTCACTATGCATATTACGAAGCGGAATTGAAACAGTAGCGGTTTTTACACCCTCACGCGTTACGGCAATCATATCGGCATTAGTACCTGTATTAGCACCCATAACTTCCAAACCATACGAAATGCCATTTGTGTTAGCGATTTCTACTAATTTTTTAGAAACTTTAGCATCTAGGGACGCCGCAAAACCAATCATAGCGCCCTCGCCCAATTTGCAACATTCTTCACCCGAAACCCCCGGTGCATCACCAAATGTTACATCCACCGCAATCGCTTCATCAGGGTTAATTTTAAAGGTTGAAGTTCTTATTCCGCGAAGACCTAATTCTTCGCCATCGCTAAAAACAAACGCAACATTAAAGGGGAGTTTTTTGCCGCTTAATCTATTAGCTAATTCCAAAAGACAAGCCACACTAGCACGATTATCAAAACTGCGGCCGCAAACCTTACCGCCAAGCAACTCAAAAGGTTCTTGCTTAAATGTAACAAAGTCCCCTAATGACACTATTTCTTTAGCATTTTTGCCAAGACCTGTATCCAATTTAATGTTAGCAATATCGGTATATTCACTCTCCCCATTTTTTAAATGAGGCGGTGTACTACAAAAAACAGCATTTATTTTTTCTTTTGCGTGAACAGTGACCTCACGCGAAGCAAGGGCGCGAATATCAATTCCACCCGCTTTTGCGACAGTCAAAAAACCGTTATCATCAATATCAGTTACAACCATAGCAACTTGGTCAAGGTGGGCGTCTACCATAAGGGTATAATCACTCTCACCCTTTAAAACACCAAAAACCTCAAGTTCGCCGTTTTTTTCGGTCGGCATATATTTGCTCAAATGTTCAAAAACTTTTTCGGAAACTGCGCTTACACAACCCACGCCATCCAAACTTGAAAGTTCAAACAAAATATTTTTTATATCCATTATAATTTGTTCACCAATTCTTTAAAATAGTTTCCTCTTGCCATAAAGTTAGGGAAAGCATCAAAACTAGCACAAGCAGGGCTAAGGGTTACAATGTCGCCTTTTTTCGAGTCAGAAAACGCCAATTTTACTGCTTCTTCAATATTTTTAACCTTTATTATTTCAGGTTTGTTATTATAGTTTGCATCGCTTAAAACCGCCGCCTCTATCTTATCGGCAGTATCACCGCAAAGGTAAAGTTTTTCAACCTTTTCAAGCACATAAGGCACCATTGGTTCAAACGGAATATGCTTATCATATCCACCCGCAATAAGTCTTACCTTTTGCTTAAAGGCTTTAAGTCCGGCAATAGTTCTTGTTGGGCTTGAAGCAATAGAATCGTTATAAAATTTAATGCCGTTAACTTCGCGAACAAACTCTATTCTATGCTCAACGCCTTTAAATTCATGTGCTACCTTTTTAATATTTTCGGCACTTACATAACCCCAAACTGCCGAAATTGCCGCAAGGTAATTTTCAACATTGTGGTCACCCAAAATTGTGATTTCATCGCGGTGCATAATAGGTGCGTCAATACCGCGGTATGAAATATGAATCATACCGTTTTCATCAAGCCAAGCGCCATTTTTAGTAGGTCCTTCCATACTAAACATTAGCGACTGACCTCTAACATACTTTTTAAATCCGTTTGTAATTTCGTTATCGCGATTAAGAACAGTTCTTGAAAAAGCAGTTTGGTGCAAAATTACATTCATTTTAGATTCAATATATTCGTCCATGTCCTTGTGAACATCAAGGTGGTTAGGAGCTACATTTGTAACAACCGCAACATCAGGACTTTTTCGCATTGATATTAATTGGAAAGAAGATAATTCTACAACGACATAATCCTCTTCGGTTATATTTTCAATTTCAGGGAGCAACGGTTTGCCTATGTTACCGCCAACAAACACCTTTTTGCCCTCTGCTTCAAGCATTTTTGCAATAAGTGTAGTAGTTGTTGTTTTACCATCAGAACCGGTTACTGCAAAAATTGTTGCAGGACAAAGGTCAAAAAACACTTCCATCTCACTTGTAACCGCAATGCCCTTTTCACGCGCAGCTTCAAGTTCGGGCAAATTAAAACTCATACCAGGAGTTCTAAAAATCATATCAACCTCTAAATTATCGAGGTAACCTTCACCTAAGCAAAGTTCCGCACCCGCTTGTTCAAGCTGGTCCGCAACCTCACCCAAAAGTGCTCTATTACGCTTATCACAAGCGTAAACCTTAGCACCACTTTTTAAGAAATTTAAAATGAGCGGAGTGTTACTTACACCTATTCCGCACATAGCAATTTTTTTACCCTTTATTTGTTCAAAAAATTTAGCGCAATTCATATAAACGCCCCCTATCTTATATATTATACTTATAATATATAAAAATATCAACCAGAAAGGTTATTTTTTGATTACTTTTTTAATAACATATACTAACACACTTTTTGGGGGAAGTTATGAATTTTATAAATTGCAGCAACACGGTAAAACCTATCGAAATCAGCGAAGCTATTGCCTTTTGGTCGCAAAACAGTTTTGAACACATTAAAACCCTTTTAAATTTTACTAAAGGCACCACCGCAAAACTAAACGAAAACTTTGTTAATGAACTTGAAAACTTATATACCGATTTTAAAACAGTAAACGAAATTTACAAGCAAAACAGTGGGAAAGTTTCTCAACAATCAGCCTTCTTTTTCAAAACTAATAAGCGTTTTATTGACCTTCTTGAAAGAATTAAATATGAAGCCGTTTCGGGCTATCCTGTTCTTCAGCAAACGGTTTTTCACTATCTTTATGAACAACGCTATATAAATGCCGTTTTTGGAATGATAAACCCACGCTCGAATGTGCTTATTTCTACCGAATTTTCACCTTTTTCAAACAATCTTCGTTCTTGCATTTATAACCAAATATATTTTTGGAGTATTATTGGAAGTATTCACCCATCATCACTTATGGAAAGCAACCCTTTTTACAACTCAATTAACGCCTATTCGCGCGAATACCTAACAAAAATCACTAACGGTTTTAACCAAATAAACTTCTCTCTTTCCTCAATAAAAAAGAACCCTCAAAAACACGCTCTCGAGAGTATTTTCGAGGATTTTTGCACACTTAATAAAACCATTTTAGATTTTTTACTTACCACAAGGCAAGGAAGCCCTAAAATTTTTGTTTCAAGCGATAATATTCACTTACCCTTATCTTTTTATGAAAAATTACAACATATGATAAACGAGCACACTTTAGTAGAAAAACTTAATGAAAACATAAAAAAACGGTTGCTTTAAGCAACCGTTTTAAAATTTATTACTTCTTTAATGCTTTTCTCTTTTTCCAAATAACCCACAATTGTGGAGCAATGAAAAGTGAAGAAACCGCACCTGAAATCAAACCAAATGCCATTGGAATTGCAAATGTACGAAGGGTTGTAAGTGCAAATACTTCAGCAACAACAATAATTATTACTACAGCAGTAATAGTTGTTATTGTTGTTACAATATTTCTAACCATAACCTTGTTTACACTCTCGTTTACCAATGCGCCAATTTCTTTTTCGGGGTCAAGACGCTCGTTTTCACGAATACGGTCGTAAATAACGATTGTATCGTTAAGTGAATAACCCAAAATAGTAAGAATTACGGCGATATAGTTAGAGTCAATTTGAAGTCTGAAAATAACACATACAAAAAATGTAACCAAAATATCAAACACAAGTGCGCAAAGTGCGGTTATTGCCGCTGAAACACCACCGATTTTCTTAAAGCGGAAACCAACATAAACAATAACCAAAGCCGCAGTTATTAAAACCGCAACAAAGCTTTTTGCAAAGAATGTACCCGCGATTGTAGGGCTAACCGAGTTTGCTGAAGAAAGATCAATTTCGTTTTTCTTGAAATCAGCCTTTAAAGTTTCGGTTAACTTATCTTGCTTTGCAGTTGAAAGCGAATTTTTACCTGCAAGGGTAATTTCAAAAGACTTTGTATCCCCTGCTAAACCTGTGCTTTTTGAAACATCGAACTTTTTGTCCAAAACTTTTTTGGCACTTGTTTCTATTTTTTGTTCAGATATTTCGCCCGAATAGGTGTAAGAAATTTTTGCGCCACCTTTAAAGTTTATGTCCAAATCCACACCAAATACAAATGCCATAATTGCACCGATAAGGAAAACCGCAACATAAACTATAAGTACTTTTTTAAAGCATTTTGTAAAATCAATATTAAAATTACGCATTTTTCGCACCTCCGTAAAGAGTTGGCTTTCTGAACACTTTATATTGCGAAATGCTCTTTATCATAACCTTTGAAGCAAATACACCCATTATAAGGTTGAATATAACACCTATAAGTAATGTATAACCGAATGAGTAAATCGCACCTGTAATAGATGTACCAAAGATAGACATTATTGGTGAGAAAATCTTAGTAAGTAAGCTATCCGGTGTACCGAACGCACCCATTAAAACAATAGAAACAATAACGATTGTTACGTTACCATCAATAATCGCGCTGATTGCATTCTTGTAACCGCTATCAATCGCACCATCAATAGTTTTGCCTTTTGCAAATTCATCGCGAATTCTTTCTGCCGCAATAACGTTACAGTCAACACCAACACCTATTGAAAGTATAATACCCGCAATACCCGGTATTGTAAGTGTGAAACTATCAAACGTTGAGAAGTAGCCTGAAGTACAAGCAATTGTACCTGCAAGTTGTCCTAAAAGGGCAATCGCTGCAACAAAACCATTCATACGGTATCTAATAATCATAAGTGCGCAAATAGCTACAAATGCTATTGAACCCGCAATAAGCATTACGCGAAGAGCATTAGAACCAAGTGTAGGTGAAATTACTTGAAGTTTACTATCATCAACAGTAAGAGCAAAAGGTAACTTACCACTGTTAATTTGCTTTGAAAGTTCAACTACATAATCTGCAGTCATACCATCACCCGAAATGGTACATTTACCATCGGTAATAGCCTCTTGAACTGTTGGAGCAGAAAGCATAACTTCTTCAACAATCGGATTACCATCTTTATCTAACTGTGTAGTAGTTGTACTAAGCCAAATAGAAATAGTTTGACCAACCATTGAAGATGTTGCAGTTGCGAACTTTGATTTACCCGAGTCAGTAAACTCAAGAGAAACAAGGTTTGCACCTGTTTCATTATCTACTGCAGGTGATGCTTTTTTAACATCTTCCGCACCCTTTAAGATAACTTCACCGGTTTTATCAGAACCTTTTCTAAAAATAAGCATTGCCGAAGCGCCTAACTTATCAACTGTTTTTGCTGCATCAAAATCAGTTTCGCCTGATTCCCAAGGGAAACGAACTATAACTTGACGATTAGCAACATCACAATAAACCTCATAGTCGGTGATATTTTGGTCAACAAGACGGGTTTTGATTAACGACTCCGCTGCTTCCATATCATCATCTGTTATTTTGCTTTCAGATTTTGCAGGGGTGAATACTGCTTCAACACCGCCGCGAATATCAATTCCCCAACGAATGTCTTTAGCACCTTTAAAAATTACTTTTCTTGTATCTCCGTAGTAATTATCTATTCCGAAAAAAGCGGTAAATGTTAACGCTAAAATCAAAACAAATACTACGAAGAACATCAACTTGCCTGTTTTCTTCGACTTCATTGTCAAATCCTCCAAACTAATAATATTGTAATTATATCATACTTTATTTATTAAATCAACTAAAGTAAATTACCCTTTTATTAACTTTTCAAGTGCTGCATATTTAACAGCCGCACAAAGTACGATAGAAGCGTTTTCTACCTCAGTTATAGAAGGATAAGATGGAGCTATTCTAAGGTTAGCGTCTTTAGGGTCTTTGCCGTAAGGATATGTAGCACCTGCAGGGGTAAGTATCATTCCTGCATTAGCACAAAGTTGAGCAACTCGTGAAGCACAACCCTCTAACACATAAAGACTTATAAAATAACCGCCTTTTGGATTAGTCCATTTAGCAATACCTGTACCTTCGAGTTGATTTTCAAACTCTTTAAGCACAGTTTCAAATTTAGGGCGAAGTATGTTCGCGTGTTTTTTCATATGTTCTTTTATAGCGTTAGCATTCGGGAACATTCTTGCGTGGCGAAGTTGGTTAAGTTTGTCAGGACCAATTGTTTGATACTGCATTCTACCCTTCAAAATAGCCACGTTGTTAGGACTTGCCGCCTCTGCCGCAACACCTGCACCTGGGAAGGTGATTTTTGAAGTAGATGTGAAAATAATTGGTAAATCTGGGTTACCCGCTTTAACACATTCAGCATAAATATTTAAAAGTTTATCACTTTCATCATATAAATCGTGAACAACATAAGCGTTATCCCAGAAAATACGGAAATCACTCGCAGCAGGTTTTAAAGCAGCCATACGCTTTACAACCGCATCGCTATATGTTATACCTTCAGGGTTAGAATATTTTGGAACACACCAAATACCCTTGACTTTTTCATCCTTAACAAGTTCTTCAACTATGTCCATATTAGGACCGTTTTCGTCACTTTCAACCGGAATAAGTTCAAAACCAAAATATTCGGTAATAGCAAAATGGCGGTCATAACCGGGAACAGGGCAAAGGAATTTAAGTCCCTCTTGCCTGCCCCAAGGTTCGCCACCCATGCCGTGCGTCATTGCTTGAGCAATAGTATCAAACATCATATTAAGTGATGAGTTGCCACCTACAATAATTTGTTCGGGCTCAAGTTCTAAAATTTCGGCAAAAAGTTTCTTAAGTTCTAAAAGACCATCTAACCCGCCATAGTTACGACAATCTATTCCACTTATATTTTTAAAACCTGTGTCGTTACCAACAAGGTCAAACATCTCTTCACTTAAATCCATATTATCAGCGCCGGGTTTGCCGCGCGACATATCAAGCGAAAGATGCAAATTTCTTAATCTTTCGTATTCTGCACGTACAGACTCAAACTCTTTTAAAAGTTGTTCTGAATTCATTTCCAAATAATTCACTAGGTATTCCTCCTTATATAACTAATTAAATATACTACATTTTTACACAATTTTCAAGGTTTTTATTAACTTTTATAAAATAAAAAACAGAAAGTTTTTACCTTTCTGTTTTAAAACTCGTTATACAATTTTAGCCATGCTCGTTTCTATTCCGCTAACTGCAAGTTGCGTTGCATTTTCTGTTAATTGCATTTCTTTTTTGATTTTTATTCTATACTCAATAAATTTTTCACTTTCGCTTTTCTTGAAATTGGTATTATACCCCGCCGTTTCGATAGTATTAAGCAATTTTTCTATGCTATTAGAAAAAAATCTTACATCCCCTATCGCAAATTTTCTTATCGGTTTAGTGTCTTCCTTTTTTTGTTTTGGTTTCAAACTTTCTGCAATATATTCCTCGCTTTCTGTAGCAGAAAGACCATTGGCTATTATGTAATCCAACACTTCGTCTTGTGCGGAACTCTCAACTCTTAAAAGCGCTTTTGCATGGCGTTCGGTAAGCCTTGCTGAAATAATACGCTCTCTTAAATTTTTATTAAGTCGTAATATTTTTAATTTTTCGGTTAAAGCCGACTGATTCACACCAACCATTATTGCGAGTTCGCCTATTGATAATTCACACTTATTTATGAGGTGACTTATGGTATATGCCTCTTCGAAAATTGTTAAATTACTGCGTTGCATATTTTCAATCAAACTGTAAATTAAAGCGGTTGTTTCATCTGCAGTATCTACAACACACGGTATTTTCCTTATCCCCGCTTTTTTTGCCGCTAAAATTCTTAAATTCCCCGTTATTGCTTCATAGCTGTTTTTGCCAACCTTTCTTACAACAATCGGTTCTATTATTCCGTTCGTAATTATGCTATCCGCTAAAAGTTTCAGTTTATATTCATCAATTTCTTTTCTGAAAACCTTTTTGGGAGGCAATACTTCCTGTGGTGTTAACCAAATTAATTTCTTTTTAAATATGTTTTGCATACTGTCGCCTCCCACCTACTATTATCACGATATCTTGTCCCTTTGTAAAGAAAAACACATCGTGAAAATTCGGCTCAAAAATACAAAAACAGCCTTTTTAAAGAGGCTGTTTTGATATATTTGCAGAACTTCTTGGGTATTTTGGCGGAGTTTGCGATATTTTTTTGAATATAACAAAGGTTCTTTCTTCGCTTCCGGTTAAAGTTTCGCAAACTATTGTTTCTTTTTCGACCTTTAACTGACCGATTGCATTCTTGCATTTTTCGAATTCTTCATTAGCAGAAGGACCTTTCATAGCAACAAATTTACCGCCAACCTTTACAAACGGAGTGCAATATTCAAGTAAAACAGGCAAATTCGCAACCGCTCTCGCACAAGCAATATCATACTTTTCGCGGTGAATCGGACTTTTCCCACCTTCTTCAGCGCGAAGATGAACCGTTTCAATATTTTTAAGTCCTAATTCACTTATAACCGTATTTAAAAATACAAGGCGCTTGTTTAAACTGTCAAGCAAAGTAACCTTTAAATCGGGGCGCACTATTTTAAGCACTAATCCCGGGAAACCCGCACCTGTCCCAACGTCAATAATCTTTGCGTTTTGAGGAACGCTGACATTTTTAAAGAACAAAATACAATCGTAAAAATGCTTAAAAAGTACCTCTTCGGGTTCTTTTATTGCAGTAAGGTTCATTTTTTCATTCCACTCAAGCAACAAGTTTCCGTAAAGATTTAATTTTTCTTTAATTTCTTGGGTGATTTCTACGCCGAACTCACTACAAAGCGGCGCTATTTTTTCAATATTAAAATCTATCATACTAATCCTCTTTTAAATAAGCTTCCAAGCGATAAATCGGCAACCCTTGCGAAACAAATTTTAATTCATATTCAGTAGGGATATTTCCCTCAAAATCGCTATTGTGCAAATCGAACGAAACGTTCTTTAAAGCAAAACCGCTTTGTGAAAACTCTTCAACTGAAAATTCAAAAAAGTGCATATTATCGGTCTTTTGGTGTATTTCAGCATTTTTTGTAAGCAACTTTTTATAGATATTTAAAAAGTTGTGATGAGTGAGTCTATGCGAAGCGTAAGCCTTTTTAGGAAACGGACAAGAAAAGTTAAGAAAAATTCTTTCTACAGAATTTTCTTTTATGAATTTTTCGAGATATTCGGCACTACCGTTTATAAATTTAAGATTTTTTAAACCTTTTTCTTTTGCCAATTCACAAGCCATAACAATAACATTTGCGGTTTTTTCAACCGCCAAAACATTTATTTCGGGGTGCTTTTCGGCAAATTCTACCGCAAACTTACCCTTTCCACAACCTATTTCAAGATAAAGCGGAGCAGTTCTTCCAAACCATTTTTGTAAATCCAAATATTCTTTTTCTTGTATTGCCGTATTAAAATTGCGGTCATCCACATCTATTCTAAAAAGATAATCACTAACCGAAGCTAATCTTTCATCTAAATTTCTTTTTCTTCTCATTCTCATAAAACAGTACCAACTTTTTCGAATTATAATATTCGCAAAAATTATACCATACCTAAACTTCAAAGTAAAGTTATTTTAAATCCTTTTGGGCAGGATTATTTATAACCTTTCCCTCTTGTGTAAAGCGTGAGCCGTGGCAACCACAATCCCAACTATGCTCTGCCGCGTTCCATTTTAAAGCACATCCCAAATGGGTACAGCGACGAGGTTTTGGATTTAATAAATTAACTGTGGTTTCAATGCCGTTAACCACTAATTGCGGCTTTAAGATACTTCGGCTTGGCAAAAAAACGTTACTATACGGGTTTTCCTTTTCCATAACCATATCGCAAAGTATATTAGCCGCCACCATTGATGAAGTAATACCCCACTTATTAAAGCCCGTTGCCACATACCAATTAGGCGTGTTTTTAGAGTAGTTACCAATATAGGGTACACTGTCAAGCGTCATACAGTCTTGTGTTGCCCAAAAATATTCTTCTTTTAAATTTGCATAATTTTCTCTTGCAAAATTTCTAAGTTCGGCATAGCCTCCCCCGTTTTTACCCGTTCTGTGACTGCCGCCGCCAAGCAACAAATACTCTCCGTAATTCCTAAACGATAATCCCTTGATATTTTCATCTACATACATACCATTTATATTTGGGGCACCTTTTAAAGCAATCACATAAGAACGGTGTTGATACATTTTTAAAAAATAACTGCCGTGTGTATTTTTAAAGGGAAAATGGGTTGCAAAAATTATCTTTTTGGCGTTTATTTTTTTACCGTTACAGTAAGCTGTATTACCGTTCACTTCTGTAACTTTAGAATTTTCGTAAATATTTAAGTCTTTTGATATGCTGCTCAAAAATTTAATAGGATTAAACTGCGCTTGATTTTTAATTTTTACCGCCCCCACCGCTTTAATAGGCAAAGGCAAATCCGACAAAAAGTGAGCCTTATGACCGAGTTGCTCTAACGCTTTTATTTCGTCTTCTATTTTTTTGCGGTCACTTAAAGAATAAACAAACGAATCCTTTATTTCAAAATCGCAGTCGAATTTTTTGCACATTTGAAAATATTTCTCAACCGCCTGTTTATTTGCTTCTAAATACTGCTGTGCTTTTTGAAACCCTGCTTTTTTTATTAGTTTGTTGTATATAATCCCGTGTTGCAAAGTTATTTTAGCGGTAGTGTTTTTAGTGACTCCGTTTAATATTCTGTTTTTCTCTACTAAAACATAATCCACACCGTTTTCTTTTAAGAAGTGCGCACAAAGAAGCCCCGTAATACCGCCGCCGATTATTAAAGCCTGTGTATTTATATCACTATTTACGCTATTAATCTTGCCCGATTTTAAATCTTCGCTCCAAATTGAATTCATTTAAGTTCCCCTGCCTTTTTATACAATAAGTTTTGCCATAAAAAAGCATTTTAAAACAATAAAAACTCCCAAAAGGGAGTTTTATTTCTAAAACATTAAATTATATTTTTCTACCATTTTTAGAAAAAGAAAAACTGAATCGAATACAAAACCAAAAAGTGTAGCGGATAAAAAAGATAAAACAAAAGTTTTAAATTGCGCTTTCCTCTTTTTCCGTTATAAAGGCACAAAAATGGAAGCGCCAAATACGAAAACCATTGCACACCGCCTGAAAAGAGAGAAATTAAGGTTAAAACAACAGCAGTAACCGCAATTTTTAACTTAAAATTTTTAACAATGTATACGCACACTGGTAGCATTACACCAAAAAAGCCATAGTCAACTTCAAAATAGTACCAACTTAACACTTTAGGCAAATAAAAGCATATAACTGCTACTGACAAAATAACTAAAATTAAATATAAGAAATTAAAAAAATTCTTTTTGTGGCAAAACCTTTCCACAAAAAACAAACACAAAATAGACAAAGAAAAGGTTAAAAGAATATTTAAATAAAGCGACCTTTCCGCTATAAAAAACACCGCTTGACAAATAATTCCCAGTAAAAAAATATTTAAAAAATAGTTCAACTTTTTTCGGGTATAGAAATACCCCTCGGCTACCATAAAAGCAAAAATCGGGAAACTGATTCTACCTATTATTCCTAAAATTTCAACCGTTGGAAAAAGCAAGTAACCTATATGGTCTATTAGCATTGTAACCATTGCAATAATTTTTAGTTGATTATTTGTAAAACTTACCCTTTTCATAAAGCACCCCTGTGTTTAATTGACCTTGCGCTTTAAGTGTAGTATAATAAATATTATTAACTTTGTAAAGAGGTATTATGTTAGAACGAATTTATATTGAAATAGGAAACATTTGCAATCTTAACTGTTCCTTTTGCGGCGGCACAGTTAAACCGAAAAAACAAATGTCTATAAAAGAATTCGCCCTTATTTGCGAAAAGATAAAAAACAAAACAAAGTTTATATATTTACATATAATGGGCGAACCGCTTTTGCACAAAGACCTTAACAATATTTTAAAAATAGCAAAAGAAAACGAGTTGCCCGTTTGTATAACAACTAACGGCACCCTTTTAAAAGAAAAAGGCGAAATTCTTTTAAAAAATGATAATTGTGTTCATAAAGTTTCAATTTCACTTCACGCTCCCGAAGGCAACGACATCACCGACTTTAACGATTACCTTGAAACCGCTGTTTCATTTTCTAAATCGGCGGCACAAAAAGGAATTTTTACTGTTTTTAGACTTTGGAATAAGGATAGCGCCGAAGGTATTGGTAAAAATACGCAAAACCAATATATTGAAACTTTTTTAAAAACCAAGTTTATGGAAGAGTGGCAGGTACGACCTCGAGGATATAGATTGGACAAAAATGTATTTCTTGAGTTTGATGGTGTTTTCACTTGGCCTTCAAGCAGTAATGCCGAAAGCGTAACCAAAGGTTTTTGTCACGGTCTTTCAAGTCAATTAGGCATTTTAGCCGATGGTACGGTTGTACCTTGTTGCCTTGACTCTAACGGTGAAATTGAACTTGGAAACATTTTTGAAAGCAGTTTAGAAGAAATTTTAAACGAAAAACGTGCAACTGATATAAAGCAAAACTTTGCAAAGGGCGAAATTTTCGAACCGCTTTGCCAAAAATGCACCTTTGCTCGAAAATTTAAAATTAGAAACAATTAATTGGGTTGAAAATTTTGTAAAATTTTAGTATAATAACTTTATCTAAATTTGGAGGTTTATTATGGAGAGAGAACGTTTAGGAAGTCGTCTTGGCTTCATCTTACTTTCGGCCGGTTGCGCTATCGGTTGCGGAAATGTTTGGAAATTTCCGTGGATGGCGGGTCAATACGGCGGCGGCGCATTTGTGCTTATTTATTTAATTTTCTTGCTTGTTTTAGGTTTACCTGTAATGGTAATGGAATTTTCTCTTGGTCGTGCTTCACAAAGTAGCCCAATAGGAATTTTCCAAAAACTTCAAAAACCCGGACAAAAATGGCATTGGCACGGTAAGGTTGCCCTTGCTGCTAACTTCTTACTTATGATGTTTTACACATCGGTAACCGGTTGGATTCTTTATTACTTTGTAAGTTTTCTTAAAGGCGATATGACCGGTATTTCTACCGAAGCCTCAAATAATCTTTTCGGCAATATGCTTTCTAACCCTACAATTATGGTAGGATTTATGGCAGTTGTTGTAGTGCTCGGGTTTTTAATTCTTTCTTTTGGTTTGCAAAAAGGCGTTGAAAGAGTTACTAAATATATGATGCTCGCCCTTTTTGTCTTAATGTTTATACTCGCAATTAATAGTTTCACACTTGAAGGCGCTAAAGAAGGTCTTTCTTTCTATTTAAAGCCTGACCTTTCAAAAATCAACGGCAACGTAATCGTTGGTGCTATGAACCAAGCATTCTTTACATTAAGTCTTGGCATTGGCTCTATGGCAATTTTCGGAAGTTATATTGGCAAAGAACGTTCTTTAATGGGCGAGTCTTTAAATATTTTAGGTCTTGATACTTTAGTTGCCCTTTTAGCAGGTTTAATTATCTTCCCCGCTTGTTTCACTTTTGATGTTGAAGTTGGCGCGGGTCCGAGCCTTTTATTCCAAGCTATGGCTCAAGTATTTAACAATATGTCAGGCGGTCGCATTTGGGGATCTCTTTTCTTCTTGTTTATGTTCTTCGCAGCTATGTCAACCATTCTTGCAGTATTTGAAAACATTCTTGCAATGGTGCGTGAAATCACAGGTTGGAGCCGCGTTAAAGGTTGTATAATTTGCGGTATTGCCGTGTTAATTTTATCTCTTCCTTGTGCTTTAGGATTCAACCTACTTTCCGGTTTTGTTCCTTTTGCAAGTGGTTCAGGCGTACTTGATTTGGAAGACTTTTTGGTTAGTAACTGTTTCTTGCCACTTGGCGCTCTTTGCTATGTTTTATTCTGCGTTAGCAAAAAAGGTTGGGGTTTTGATAACTTTATTAAAGAATCAAACACCGGCAAAGGTCTTAAAATGCCAATGTGGTTACGCCCTTACTTAACATACGTTTTACCGCTTGTTATAATTGTTGTTTTCGTAATAGGAATTCTTACATTCCCATTTGCAGATAACTTTACTATTTTAGATTGGATTAAAGGTCTATTTTAAAAATTTATAGCACCACCGTTTTGGTGGTGTTATTTTTTGTAACAAAATATGGAAATTTATATTTATTCATAGTATAATGTTCTTAAGGGGGAATTATTATGTTGTGGCTATTTGCGGCGGTATTGTCCGCTATATTTGCAGGGCTTACCTCAATACTTGCTAAATGCGGTATAAAGAAAACCGACTCTGATGTTGCAACCCTTTTAAGAACAGTAGTTGTTTTAATTTTTTCTTGGCTTATGGTTATTATTGTTGGTTCCGCGACACAAATGACCTCTATTGAACCAAAATCACTTGTGTTCCTTATTTTATCGGGTCTTGCAACCGGCGCTTCTTGGATATGTTATTTTAAAGCGCTGTCTATTGGTGACGTAAACAAGGTTGTACCTATTGATAAATCAAGCACTATTTTAAGCGTAATTTTTGCTATTATTTTATTTAACGAAACAAACAACCTACCTGTTAAAATTGTAGCAACTGCTTTGCTTACAGTTGGCATTATGCTTATGATTGAAAAAAAGGAAGTATCAAAAAGTTCTAACTCAAGTTCTTGGTTTTGGTATGCAATAGGCGCTGCGTTATTTGCCGCCCTTACCTCAATACTTGCAAAAATGGGTATATCCAATGTAGAATCTAACCTTGGCACTGCTATTAGAACAGGCGTTGTGCTTATTATGGCTTTTATAATTGTCCTATCAAAAGGAAAGCAATCTCAAGTAAAATCGGTCGAAAAAAAAGAACTTTTATTTATAATACTTTCAGGCATTGCAACCGGCGCTTCTTGGTTGTGCTATTATTACGCAATCCAAAAAGGTATTGTTAGCGTTGTAGTTCCTATTGATAAATTAAGCATTATAGTTTCGATTTTCTTTTCTTACATAGTTTTCCGCGAAAAGTTGACCAAAAAAGCATTTTTGGGACTGTCACTTATGGTGTGCGGTACACTCATTATGGCAATATGGTCATAAGATTTTAAAAATTTATAACCTCCTCATTAAAAGAGGAGGTTATTTTTTATGTAATGTTATTTCCTTTATAGTTTTTATAGCAAAAATCAAAAATTTCTTTTTTAATAGAACTAAAACTTTTATCCTTATGATAAATAATATATGAATTACGGGTAAATTCATAATCTGACACCGTTATTTTTCTAAGCCCACCATTTTCAAGTTGTCTTTTTAAAAGTGCTTCGGGCATAATTGTAACACCAAGGTTTTGAACCGCAGCCGAAATAAGCGCTTGGTTACTTATAGATTCCATAACGGGCGTTACAACAAGATTTTCAAGCGCAAAAATATGGTCTAAAAATTCACGAGATACACTTTCATCTTCGCGCAACAACAAGTCATATTTGCAAAGTTCTTTTAAAGTGACCTCTTCAGGCATATCATATTTTTTGCCACAAACCGCAATAAGTGTGTTGCAATCTACAAGTTTTGAATTTATATTTTTATCAGAAGGTCTGCCTTGTATAAACGCGAAATCAAGCACACCTTCCAAAATTTTATTTTCGATAACTGATGTTTGATTAACCGATATTTGAAAATTTGTTTCATTAAAGTTTTCTTTTAGTTTCCTTAAAAGCCAAGGCAACTTTTGTTTACCAATAGTTAATGAAGAGCCTATTTTTAATAATTGTTTTTTCGAAGAATTAGTTGCCTGTTCTTCGAATTCTTCAAAAGCGGTTACTGTCTCTTTTGCTTTTAATAGCAATCCTTTACCTTCTTCTGTAAGTAAAAGCCGCTTATTTAGGCGATCAAATAATTTTATGTTGTAATTTTTCTCAATTTCGGAAATAGTATTACTAACAGCAGGTTGTGCAATAAACAACTCCTCAGCAGCTTTTGTCATACTTGAGTGTTTGCAAACACATATAAACACCTTTAAATGTCTTATTGTCATAGCCTTTCACCTATAATGATTTAATTATGATTATAATAACATTATACTATTTTACTTATCAAAAATCAACTGTTATAATAAAAAAGTAAAAAAGAAAAGGAGAAAATATAAATGGGTATGACAGAAATTTTAGGACTGCTCGGCGGTCTAGCACTATTCCTTTACGGAATGCAAATGATGAGTGGCGGTCTTGAAGATGCTGCCGGCAACAAAATGAAACAAATTTTAGAAAAACTTACGGCAAATCGCTTTTTAGGTGTTTTGGTAGGTGCAGGGATTACCGCAGCAATTCAATCTTCTTCTGCAACAACAGTAATGGCAGTGGGCTTCGTAAATTCGGGTATGATGACACTTCGCCAAGCGGTATGGATTATAATGGGTGCTAATATAGGTACTACTATTACAGGACAGTTAATAGCGCTCGATGTTGGTGTATTAGCACCGCTTATTGCCTTTATAGGTGTTGGAATGATAGTATTCTTAAAGTCACAAAAAGTGCACCACATTGGCAAAATTTTAGCAGGTTTGGGAATTTTATTTATAGGTATGGGTATGATGAGCGATGCAATGGTACCTCTTCGCGAGTCACAAGTATTTATAAATCTTATGACAAAATTCTCAAATCCTATCTTGGGTATACTTGCAGGTGCTATATTTACTGCAATTATACAATCTTCATCGGCATCAGTTGGTATTTTACAAGCCTTAGCAATCGCAGGTGTTATTGATTTTAAAGCTGCAGTATTTGTGCTTTTTGGTCAAAATATAGGTACCTGTATCACCGCTGTTTTGGCGTCTATTGGCACTAATAAAAGCGCAAAGAGAACAACAGTTATTCACCTATTGTTTAACGTTATAGGTACAACAATTTTCACAACGGCGTGTCTCTTGCTACCTGTTACTGATTGGGTTTCGGCAATAACTCCCGATAATATGTCACAGCAAATTGCGAATATGCACACAATATTTAATATTACAACAACTGTTTTATTACTTCCTTTTGGTAGCCTACTTGCAAAATTAGCAGAAAAAATATTGCCCGAGCGTAAGAGTGAAGCAGTTACAACACTTGGCAGTCTTACCGATGAATTCCGCCGCGGCAATATAAGTCTTGGTTTAACTGCAGTTCATACCGATTTACTCAAGCAAGAAATTGGTAGAATGATATCACTTGCAACCCAAAATCTTAATAAATCATATAAGGCTGTGCTTGAAAGAGATACTAACTCACTCGAGGGTATAACACAAACCGAAGAAGCGGTAGATGACCTCAACAAAGAAATTTCACAATATATTTCAAAGATTTTAGTGCACAACAATAGCGGAGAAAACGTTGCCGAGATTGAACAATATTTTTTAATAACCGGTAATATTGAACGTATAGGCGACCACGCGATAAATATTGCAGGATATACAAATGTCATAAAAGAAAAAAATATAACGTTTTCTTTAGAAGCTCGTGAAGAAATAAAGCAAATGCAACAAATCACCGAAAAAGCACTCGAAAAAGCGCTTAGTATTGAAGAAGATAAAGACAAATGGATGGCAAGTGTGGTAGAAATTGAAGAACAAATAGACGATATGACCGAAACTTACCGTGAAAAACATCTTGAACGTATGAGAAACGGCAACTGCTCAGAAGAAGCTTGTATTCTATATTCAGAACTTCTTACCGATTTTGAGCGTATTGGCGACCATATATTAAATATTGCAGAATCTTTTGCTAAAATAAATAATGCGGCATAATAAAAAACAGCCTTTCGGCTGTTTTTTTATTATTTAAATTTTACAGTTTTTGCCCATTCGAAAATTTTCTTTTCGTATTTCTCTACATTTGAATCTTCAACCGCAAATTGCACCGCCCAAAAAGCATCATCTGATTTGTACACATAAGAATAATACACTATATTCTTATTGGTTTCTGTATTTTCGGCTTGGTATGTGAAATATGTCAATTCATCTTTAAAGCCAAGTTCGGCAGTGGTCAAACTGTTGGTTTCTATCATCTTTTCGGCATATTGGTCTAAAGTGTAATCACTAAAACCTTCGGCCGTTGAAAATTTTTCTTTTAAAACAAAAACCGAAACATCTTCTGTGGCGTAAGCAACCTCAAATCTTTTGTCCTTAACCTTTTCAAATTCATCTGTTAAGGTGATTGTTATTCCCTTAGCAGTAAAATCTTTTTTAGCGCCGGTTTTTTCTTTTTCAAAAATAAGACTACCAATAAAAATACCAATTATTATGCCAACAATTAAACAAGTAACAACAATTAACCAACCTTTACGGTTAAAATTTTCAATTTCAAATTTTTTCATTTTATAACCTCATTTTAAAGAATTTTAAGGTATTCTAAACAGTCATACCCAAGTTTAACATAACTTTCATACATTGGAAGTGTTTTTTGCTACAAAACCTAACATAACATCTAAATTTTCATTTTCGCTAACAACAATAGAATTCGTCATACATTTACCCTTTCTATTTGTAAGCAATATATTTTGGACTTTCATCGGGTGAGCCTATCTGAATTACAGTTAAATCGTCACATTCAAAAATATACATTTCACCATAATCGCCATCTAACTCATAAAAAATAGCATCTTTTTCATCATCGGTTGTATATCTTTTGTTTCCAACTATAGCCTGTTTACCGTTTATTAGCGCCGCTACATCTATATTTTTTTCGTTATCGGTAATTTTTGCATTTTCTATCCAATATTCAACAAACTTTTCTTCAAGTACAAACTGGGTTTCGCGTTTATCCCCTTCTTCATACTCGAAAGTAAACAGATAAAAACACAAAAAGTTTTTGACATCAAAAGTTTTTAAAGAAATATCGCGTTTTTCATAGTAAAAATAAAGTTCGTTATAACTTGGGTTTTCTTCGTATTTTGAAAAATCATCACTAAAACTACAAGCGTAAAGTTTTCCGTTTTTTTGAAACTCAATATTAGGATAAATTAATACTACAGCCAAAATCAAAACTATAAAACTTAAGATTATAGCAATTCCTTTTTTCATAATATACCTGCTTACATTTATCATTATAATGAATATAGCCAAATTTTCATTGAAGATTTGGTATCGAAACAGTAAATTATTTTACTGTTTCGACTAACTATAACCATTATAATTCAACTCGAACAAAAAAGCAATAAATCATTAATCGTTAAGTAGTTTTTCACTAAAGCCAAACATAACCGTATCGGCAGAATGGCTGTCACTCGACAAAATAAACCTACCTCCGCTTTGTTTAATATAATCTATAATTTGAGGCGCAGGATAAGGCGTTGTTCTATATCCTCGCGAAATAGCTCCTGTGTTGATTTCAAAAGGTTTATTGTGTTTTAAAAGTTTATCTACAGCCTTTTTCCACGCCGCAACATAACGCGGATTGTTTTGGTCAAAAATACTATCTTTTTCGCAAAACTTTGTAATAAGGTCGAAGTGACCAATAATATCGGCGTTTATTATCTCTACAACCTCACCTACTAAACGATAATATTCTTCTATAAGCGAATAAATATCGCCGCCAAAATATTTTTTAGCCGCATTTTGCAGTTTTTCGCTCGTATCGTCTACATCAATATACTCATCACCTAATTTAACGTAGTGCACCGAGCCGATTACATAATCAAAATCATTAGTTGGTTTTCCTGAAAAATAATCCTGTTCAATACCGCATAAAACCTCTATTTTATCGCGGTATTTTTCCTTTAAAGCATTTACTTGCTTTATATATTCATCAACTTTTTCCTTTTTCATACAGTAACTTGTATCAAAAGGTGTATACGAATGGTCAGAAAAGCCAAGGGTTTTAACTCCCTTTTTTATTGCCTCTAAAACCACCTCTTCGGGTGTGTTTTTGCCATCCGAAAAGGTTGTGTGAACATGAAGGTCACGACTTATCATTTTGTCATTTTCTCCTGCTTAATTTTATGGTCAATAACATGGCGAGATGCAAGTTCCTTATGTATATCTTCGAGTGAAATTCCCATTTCAATCATAAGCACCATTACGTGATAAGCAAGGTCGGCAATTTCGTATATAGTTTCTTTTTTATCATCGTCTTTAGCAGCGATAATAACTTCGGTACATTCTTCGCCAACCTTTTTGAGTATTTTATCAATACCCTTTTCGAAAAGGTATGTGGTATAAGAACCCTCTTTTTTATCGGTTTTTCTACCCTTAATAAGTTTCATAAGGTCTTCATAGGAAAATTCGGCTCTTTCTTTACTTTCGAAAACTTCATTTTCAAAACAAGAAAATGTACCCTTGTGACAAGCAGGGCCGTCAGGCTCTACCACTACCACCAAAGCATCGTTATCACAGTCAGCAGTTATTGAAACTATATGCTGATAATTTCCGCTGGTTTCCCCTTTAAGCCACAATTCCTGACGGGAACGGCTATAAAAACAAGTGAGTTCCTTTTCCATTGAAATTTTTAAACTTTCTTCATTCATATAAGCCAAGGTTAAAACCTTTTTAGAAACTGAATCTACAACTATCGCAGGGATAAGTCCATCTTTATCAAACTTTAAACTTTTAATATCTAACATAACTTTCTCCTTAAATTCTCGTAGGAATATTATTTTTAGCCATTTCCGTTTTTAAGTCGGAAATTTTCACTTCGCCGAAATGGAAAATAGACGCCGCAAGACCTGCGTCAACCTTTGGTAAACTGTTAAAAAGTTTAATAAAATCTTCTATTTTACCTGCGCCGCCCGAAGCGATTACAGGAACATTCACTACATCGCAAACCGCTTGTAACATTTTAAGGTCAAAGCCTTTTTTAACGCCATCGGTGTCAATGGAATTCACAACAACCTCACCCGCGCCGCTGCCGACACAGCGTTTTATCCATTCAATAGCTTCCATACCTGTGTTTTCTCTACCGCCCTTTGCAAAAACACGGAAAATTCCGTCAACACGCTTTACATCAACCGAAAGCACAACACATTGGTCACCGTAAAGTTTTGCCGCTTCGCTAATAAGATTCGGGTTTTTAATAGCGCCCGAGTTTACACTAACCTTATCCGCTCCGCATTTAAGCACACGGTCAAAATCCGCAACTGTGTTTATACCGCCGCCAACTGTTAAGGGGATAAATACTTCTTTTGCGGTCTCGGTTAAAATTTCGGTGAAAATTTTTCTGCCGTCACTCGAAGCGGTTATATCATAAAACACCAATTCATCGGCACCGCAATCACTATAATACTTTGCAAGGCTTATAGGTGAAGAAACATCGTGCAAACCCTCAAAATTTACACCCTTTACAACCCTACCGTCCTTTACATCAAGACAAGGGATTATTCTTTTTGTAATCATTTTGCCACCTCGATTGCTGTCTTCAAGTCTATCGCCTTTGTATAATACGCTTTGCCTATAATAGCACCATAAAGGTCTAACTTTGCCAATTTTTCTACATCTTCTATAGAAGAAACGCCGCCCGAGGCTATAATTTGCAGACCAAATTTTTGGGATAACTGGCGGTACAACTCGTGATTGGTGCCAACCATTGCGCCATCTTTAGAAATATCGGTACAAATTATTGTTTTAACGCCAATTTTCTCTAATTTTTCGCAAAACTCGAAAGCCTCAAGGCTTGAAACCTCGGTCCAACCCTTTATTGCCACAAAACCATCTTTAATATCAATACCAACGGCTATTTTTTCGCCGTATTTTTCTACCGCTTCTTTTACAAAGCCCTCTTTTGTAACCGCCGCAGTACCCAAAATAACTCTATCAATACCTGCATTTATGTAACGGTCAATAGTTTCCATAGTACGAATACCGCCGCCTATTTCGCAAAAAAGGTTTGTGGTTTCCTTTATTTTAATAACTGTCTCAAGATTAGGGGTTTCGCCGTTTTTAGCACCCTCTAAATCCACCAAGTGAATATGTGTAGCGCCGCTGTTTTTGAAATCAAGCGCCACTTCCGAAGGATTTTCGCTATAAACTGTCATTTGCGCGTAATCGCCCTTAAAAAGCCTAACGGCTTTGCCTTCAAAAAGGTCAATAGCAGGATAAATTAACATATTTCATCCTCCTTTAACTCTACAAATGCCTTTAAAATGCTTAGCCCCACTTTTCCGCTTTTTTCGGGGTGGAACTGACAACCAAAAACATTTTTATTTTGCACTGCCGCGGTAAGTTCTGCGCCGTACTCCGAATTTGCAATTACTGCATCTTGACAATCGGTCGCATAAAAAGAATGAACAAAATAAACACAGTCGCCATCATTTATATTCTTAAATAAAACACTGTTTTTCTTGAAAATAAGTGGATTCCAACCAATGTGCGGAATTTTTAAATCTGCAGAGATTACTTCCTTTATAGGTTTAACCGAACCTTTAATAAGTCCCAAACCTTTGTGTTCACCATATTCGTAACTTTTCTCAAATAAAAGTTGCATACCAAGACAAATACCAAGCAAGGGTTTGCCTTTTTGCGCCAATTCTATAATAACTTCTTTTAATCCGCTACTTTCTAACTTTTTAGCCGCATCGCTGAAAGCACCAACGCCGGGAAGTATTATTTTGTCAGCGCTTTCAAGTACGTTTTTATCCGAAGTTACTACTACATCAGCCCCAATAGCCTTAAGCGAACATGTAAGTGAAAAAAGATTACCTACGCCGTAATCAACAATAGCAACCATTATTATAAAACACCTTTCGTTGAAAGAACTTCATTTTGAAATTCCTCGTCTATTTTAACCGCATCTCGCATACTGTGTGCCGCTGACTTGAACGCACCCTCAATTATATGATGAGAATTAAGCCCATCAATTTCCTTTATGTGTAAAGTACATTCCGCATTGCGCACAAAACCATACCAAAACTCTTCTACAAGTTCGGTATCAAAAGTGCCAACCTTTTCGGCAGGGATATCCATATCATAGCCAAGGTACGCCCTACCCGAAAAATCTATTGCGGTTAAAATTAAGGCTTCATCCATAGCGAGTACCATATATCCGTAACGGGTCATACCCTTTTTATCGCCCAACGCCTCTTTAAAAGCCAAACCTAAAGATATACCGATATCCTCTACAGTGTGGTGGTCATCAACCTCTGTGTCACCATTACAAGTAAGGGTAATATCAAATCGGCCGTGTTTTGCAAAAAGGGTTAACATATGGTCTAAAAACCCGCAACCACTATCAATTTTACTTTCGCCTTTACCATCAATATTAAGGGTGAGCGATATATCGGTTTCATTTGTTTTTCTATTGATTGTTGCTGTTCTCATAATAACTCCTCTAAAACGTTTTTAAGCGTATTAATAAATATCTTCATTTGTTCTAAACTGCCAATGGTAATGCGGTTATAGTTCTTTAAATTTTCATTATCAAAATGGCGAACTAAAACGCCTTTTTCCTTGAGTTTTAGGTAAATTTCCTTACCGCTAACCGAACTATGTTTTGCAAAAATAAAATTTGTTACCGAGTTTGTCATACTAAAGCCTAACTTGTGGAGTTCCGCTTTAGTCCATTCGCGGTTATATTCTATTTTTTTGCAGTTTTCTTTTGTGTAACTGTCATCCAACAAAGCACCCTCGCCTGCCGCCGCAGTCATACGGTTTACATTATACGGATTAGTAGAATATTTTATTGTATTAAGGTCGCTTATTAGTTCTTTACAAGCAATACCAAAGCCTAATCTTCCTCCCGCCAATGAGCGTGATTTTGAAAATGTTTGGGTTACTAACAAATTTTTGTATTTCTTTATTAAACCAACTGCACTTTGAGCGCCAAAATCTACATACGCTTCATCAATTACCACTACATTTTCAGAGTTACTCTTTACAATTTCTTCAATTTGCTCTAACGAAAGCGCAATACCTGTTGGCGCATTTGGATTAGCAATAAAAATTGTTTTACCGCAATTTTTATAATCATCAATATTAATTGTAAAGTCTTCCTTTAGCGGTATTTCGGTGTATTCTACACCATTTAATTCGGCAAAAACCGAATAAAAACCGTAAGTAATATTTGGGAAGACCGCTCCGTTTTCGCAAAACGCCATAAATGCAAAATTTAAAATTTCATCCGAACCGTTAGTAAAAAGTATTTCATCTTTTTCGATACCGAAATATTTTGCCGCGCATTCTACAAGACCCCGACATTCAGGGTCGGAATAAAGTTGTAAATTTTTTGAAGCCTTAGCCGCCATTTCTTGCGATAACTGTGATGGCGCAAAAGGTGACTCATTAGTATTTAACTTAATGTATTTCATATCTTTTGGTTGTTCACCCGGTGTGTAAGGAACCAAACGATTATATTTTGAACTGAAAAAACGGCTCACTTAATCTTCCTCCGTACGAATAACTGCGCTTTTAGCGTGGGCAGTAAGTCCTTCTTTTTCAGCAAAAAAGGCAACATCATTTGCCACTTTAGAAAGCGCTTCTTTAGTGTAATAAGTGTATTGTGTTTTCTTTATAAAATCATCTACCGACAAAGGACTTGAAAATTTTGCAGTACCGCTTGTAGGTAATGTGTGGTTTGGACCTGCATAGTAGTCTCCCAACGCTTCGGGGCAGTTTCTACCCATAAAAATTGAACCCGCGTGACGAATTTTATCAAGATAATCAAAAGGATTATCAATTAGCAGTTCCAAATGTTCAGGGGCTATTTCATTAGAAATTTCTATAACTTCTTCTAAATTATCGGCAACGATAATTTTGCCGTTATTATCAATAGAAGCGCGTGCAATTTCGCTTCTCGAAAGACAAGGTATTTGTTTTTCAAGTTCCTCGCTAACCTTGACTGCCAAATCATAAGAATCGGTAACAAGAACCGCACTTGCAAGTTTATCGTGCTCAGCTTGGGAAAGCAAATCCGCCGCCGCGTGTGCAGGATTTGTTTTACCGTCCGCAATAATTAAAATTTCGCTTGGTCCTGCAATCATATCAATAGAAACCTGACCAAAAACCTGTTTTTTAGCCTCGGCTACAAAAGCGTTACCAGGGCCTACAATTTTATCAACTTTAGGCACACTTTCGGTACCATAAGCCAAAGCTGCAATAGCCTGCGCACCGCCAAGTTTGAATATTTTATCAATTCCCGCAATTTTTGCCGCCGCAAGTATTACAGGGTTGATTTTTCCATTTTGGGAGGGCGGTGTTACCATTACAACCTCTTTACAACCTGCAATTTTTGCAGGGATAGAGTCCATTAAAACAGTTGATGGATAAGCCGCAGTGCCGCCGGGTACATAAAGTCCAGCTCTGTCAACAGGAATAATTTTTTGGCCAATTATTACGCCGTCCTCACGTTTAATTTCGAAACCTTTGCGCACTTGGTTTTTATGATAAGCGCGAATATTCTCCGCCGCTTTTTCTAAAATTTCAAGGAATTTTGGCTCAACCGAGTTTACCGCTTCTTCAATTTCTTCGCTTGTTACAAGTAAACTTTTAAGTTTTGCTTTGTCAAACTTTTCGCAGTATTCAAAAAGCGCTTTATCCCCATTTTGTTTTACATTTTCTATAATTTCGGCAACTATTTGCTCCACATTCATTCCCGTTACAACACGGGCGAATATTTCTTCTTTTGAAACCTCGCCGAATTTTAAGATTTTAATCATTCTTTGCCTCCGTTTGTGCCGAAATTTCGCGCACAATTTTTTCAATACTTTCCGCTTTAAACTTATAATTTGTCTTATTTGCTATAAGTCTTGCACTTATTGGCACAATTTCTTCAAAAACTTCTAAATTATTTTCTTTAAGGGTTGTGCCCGTTTCAACTATATCCACAATTACATCGGATAAATCTAAAATAGGTGCAATTTCTATTGAGCCGTTAAGGTGGATTATATCAATATCCATACCTTTTGAAAGATAATGCTCACTTGCAATTTTTTTAAACTTTGTTGCAACGCGCAAGGTTCGGCTCATATCGTATCTAAAGTCCTTTTTAGCGGCTACTGCCATACGACATTTACCAATGTCCAAATCTAAAAGTTCGTAAACATCGGGTGTGTACTCAAGCAAAATGTCCTTACCTGCAACACCAACATCGGCAACGCCTCTTTCAACATATATAGCAATATCAGAAGGTTTTACCCAAAAATAACGAACCCCTGCTTCCTCGTTTTCAAAAATAAGTTTGCGGTTGTTTTCTTTAATAGAGGGACACTCGAACCCTGCTTTTTCAAACATTGAATAAACCTTTTCCCCAAGTCTACCTTTAGGAAGGGCAACATTAAGCATTGTTTTCATTATTTTGTCACCTCACAGAGTCGAATAAAATTATTTCACGATATTTTGTGTTTTTTGGCGCATTTTTGCACACTAACACAGTGCTACCGTTTTGTGTAAGTTTTTTAGCATAAGCGTTAAGCTCTTTAATATCGGAATTTTCGCTATACACAAGCAAAACATCTACATCGTATTCACTCGAAAGTATATTAAATCTTTCAAGCATATCAAGATATACCGCAAAACCTATAGCACCCGCTTTACGCTTCATCTTTTTCATAAGTTTATCATATTGACCGCCCGACAACAAACTTTCGGGCAAACCTTTAACAAAGCCTTTGAAAACTATTCCGTTGTAATACTTCATATCGTTTACAACCGAAAAGTCGATATTAAGCATTGGTTTTAAACCATCTTCCAACGCATCAACAACCGCTTTTAATTCCTTTAAAGGTGTAATATCGGTCTTGCTTTCAAAAGCCTTTGTAAGTTTTGGCAAAACCTCTTCGGGCGCACCGCTTACAGAAACTAAAAGTTTTAAACTTTCAATATTTTCTTCCTCTATTTTTAATTCTAAGCAGTATTTTTCAAGGTCGTGCGCATTTTTTTCGCTTATAAATTTAAGCACATTAGCCCTTGCAAAATCAGGCACATTAAAACTTGCGAAAACATTTTCCAAAAGTCCCAAATGCGAAATATCTAAAACACATTCTTTTGAAATAGTTAAAAGGCTTTGTAACGCCAGGGTTATAACCTCGCAAATGCTAAACTCATCTATTTCGCCAAAACATTCAAGTCCCGCTTGCATTATTTCCTTATAGGTGTGACTACCTTTTGAGATGCGGTAAACGTTTTCGTTATAGAACACCTTTTGAAGTGCTTCGGGTTCATCTTTAATATTTTTTATTATAGAAAGTGTAACGTCAGGCTTTAACGCCATAAGTTTTCCGCTTGTGTCGGTAAAGGTGATAACACTGTCAGAAATCAAAAAGTCCTTATTACGCGCATACAAATCATATTCTTCAAACTTACTCATTTTATATTTCGAATATCCGCGCGAAGAATATAGTGACCGAAGCGAAAACATTACCTTTTCGTTAAAACTTAAAAAAAGTTCCTCGTTTTTCATTATTTAGCCTCCGAACTATTAAGTTTTTCAATAGCATTTTTATAGCCGCCGCTACCATAATTAAGGCATTTACTAACTCTGCCTATTGTCGCTGAACTAACGTCAACCAACTCGGCTATTTTTTGGTAACTGTGACCTTCAGAGAGCAAAACCGCTGTATCAAGTCTTTGCGCCATATCTTGCACTTCCTTTATTGTGCAAACATCCGCAAAATATTCGTAACATTCCTCAATAGACTCTAAATTTAATATTGTTTGAAATAATCTGTCAATTGATTCATTGCGAAATCTTAACATTTCTTCACCTCATAATTTAATGTGTTACCATATTACCACATTAACTCGCTAAAGTCAAGCGTATATATCATATTAAAATTAAAAACCCAAGTTTTAAACTTGGGTTTTTTGTATTTTATTTATTTTTTGGTTTTCTAATACGGTTGAGTTGTTTATTCATTTTAAGAAGTTCTTCTTTTGTGAAATTAACATTCATCATACCCATCATACTTGTAAGGCGAAGAACGGTAAAGCCGCCCATCATTTGCATAAGGCCGCCATCAGCCTTAAGGTCAACTTCGAAACTATTTGATTTCTTTTCGCCTTTCTTTGTGCCCTTTTTAGAAGCATCCATTTTCTTCTTAATCTTAAGGCCAACCTTTACAAACCAAAGTTTTCCTCTTGTAGATTCCATAATATCTGAAATCTTATCATTAAGCGAAAATCTTCCTTCGGGAGCATCAATATCAAACCAGTTAAGAACTGCGCCCTTTTCAACAAGGACATAGTCCATATTCATTTCATCTACCTTGCGAATTTTACCCTCATCGGTAAATTCACCCGCTTTTGCTACTATTGTGCTTTCGCCAACATTCTTAACATCAAAATAGAAGAAATGGTCATCGGCTTTCTTGGTACCAATACTTTCACCGTTTACAAAAAGTTCAACTTCAGGAAGGTTTGAGTAAACTGTAACCTTTGTTACATCTTCCACTCTGTCAACGTATCTCTTGCCGCAAAGGTGAACAAACGGTTCATCCGAAAGCCAAGCTTTATAAGCATAGAAAGCATCCTTTTTATACTTACGGTCGATAGTTACAAGACCTTTATGGTTTTGTCCGTTTTCGCCGCCTTCCGCTCTCGCATCGGCGCCAAAGTCAAACATATTCCATACATGAGTTGCCCAAATATATTTACGTGTAAAGAGTTGTTTTATAAGTTCTTCGTGGTAGTATGCTTGATACTCTTCGGTATAGTCGCCTTGTTTTGGTGTGCTTGTATGCCAGTTAAGTGCCTCGCAACCATATTCAGAGCAACCGATCGGAATATTTGGGTGCATCGCGTGGAACTTGTCGAACCAAGGACCGTTCATAGAAGTATCGCCGCCATACCAACCAAAATAGTGGTTATAAGATACCACATCCGGTATTTGAAGATACGGGTCGTCCATCTTACACATAGAAACCGCCGCAATAGTTGTAAGGCGTGTTTTATCTATATCGTGAACAAGGTCGTTAAGTATTCTATGGTTTTCAAGCAAATCTTCATCCGAACCTGCAATAGAAATTTCGTTAGAAAGGCCCCATACAACAATACTTGGGTGGTTGTAGTTTTGAACTACAAGTTCTTTCATTTGCGAAATGGTATTTTCGCGGCCGGTTGGCATATGCTTTGAAATATAAGGAATTTCAGCCCAAATCACAAAACCCTTTTCATCACAAAGGTCATAGAAATATTGGTCGTGTTGATAGTGAGCCAAACGGATTGTGGTCGCGCCAACTTCACATATAAGGTCGATATCCTCTTCGTGATGTTCGGGAAGAAGCGCATTACCCACGCCCCATCTATCTTGGTGGCGAGACACACCGCGAAGCGGATATTCCTCTCCATTTAAGATAAATCCGTTGTCGGGGTCAATTTTAAAGGTACGGCAACCAAAGCGGTTACAAACGTTATCTATTACCTCTTCACCCTCTACAATTTCTACTTCACAGCAGTAAAGGTAAGGGTCTTTTCTACCATTCCAAAGATGAACATCCTTAATTTCAAATTGAGCCTTTAAGTCGGTGCTCTCAATTTTTGCAAGTTCATTTTCTTTGTCGTCATAAATAGCATAAACCAACTTTTGTTCTGGCTTTAAGTTGTTAACAAAAACTTCTACCTCTACTTTAGCGTCCTTGCCTTCAACAGTTGGGGTAATCATAAGACCGGGACCACCGTAATAATCAAGGTCAAAATGTGAATTGTTAACACAAATAAGGTTTACATCGCGGTAGATACCGCCGTAGAATGTAAAATCCGCCATTTGTGGATAAACTGTTTCGTTAATTGTGTTTTCAACTATTACTGCAATTTCGGTTTCTTCGGAAATCTTGTCAGTAATATTTACACGCCATGTGGAATAACCACCGTCATGATGCGCTAATTTTTCACCGCCAACATAAACATCTGCCGAAGCATTAGTACCGCGAAATTCAAGATAATAAAGGTCGGCCTCTGGTAATTCAGACTTTTTAACAGTCTTTTTATAAAGGCAACTGCCACGGAAATAATCATTTCCGCCGTCTTGACCATCGGTAGCATTCCAAGAATGAGGAATATTTATTTTTTCACCCTCACTACAAGAAATGTCGGTTGTGTCTTTTACAAAAACCCAAGCTTCATTTAGGTTTAATATTTTTCTCATTGTGTGTCTCCTTTGCAAATAGGGGTATAATCATTTTTAACAAAAATTTAAGATAGATGCATTACTCTTCTGTTTCTCTACCTAATTCTTTATTCATTTGAGCAAGAGTCTTTTTGTCAAGGTTATAAACGAGACCAAGACCAGTGAACTGAAGAAGAGCAGAGAAAAGGAATGTACCAGCAACAAGGTAACGCATATTTACTGCAACCTGCCAAGCTTGGTTACCTTCATCTGCACCAACGTAGCCTAAAGCAACCATTACTACAAGTACAAGTGAAGGACCAATACCCTGCGCTAACTTACGGAAGAATGAGTGAAGTGAATAAACTGTACCCTCTTCACGAGTGCCTGTTTTCCATTCGTTATAGTCAATAGCATCGCCCATCATAGCCCAAGAAACTGTTGAATAAATACCAAGGCCTAATGAATAAATAAGTTGGAATACTATATAAAGAACAAGGTCAAGTCCTGTGTTTTCAGGCATTACAATAAATAAACCTAAACCTGCAACTAATGAGCAAATCGAACCAAAAGTTGCAAGTTCTTTCTTACCAAATCTTGCAACTGCTTTACGCGCAAGTGGTGTGAAAAGAACAATAGGAATCATTGCAAAAAGTTGAACAACACCCGAAATTTGAACATTTTTAAAGTATGATTGGAATACAACAGTAACTGCGGTTGTAGCGCCTTGCATACCAATAAACATACCCATAGCTGCAATTGTAGCGCCTACTGCAGGGCGGTTTTTAATGAAGTTTACAAATGCTTTTAAAATGTTAAATTTAGGTGCATCTTCACTGAGTTCGATATTAGTTTCAACGCGAATTGTGGTGTTTTTAATCATAAATTGGAAGCAGAAGAATCCAAGAACACCCATAATAAGAGCTGCAATAAATACACGTTCACCAATAAGGTTGTTTTTCTTATCATAAATAATGAAAGGTAGAATAACCATTGGTAACATATTACCAAAAATAGAACCAACCGAACGCCAAGCCGATAATGAGGCACGGTCTTTAACGTCATTAGAAATGAGAGAAAGAAGTGAACCGTAAGGAACGTTTGCTACGGTATAGAAAGCATCCCAAACAACATAACCCGCAATAAAGATTATAAATTTAGCCCATACAGGAGCAGTTGGGAAAGGCAAGAAACAACAAGCGCCGCCAACAATAAGGCCGATTGAACCTGCCCATATATAAGCCAAAAACTTGTTTCTCTTGTAAGTGCGGCGGTCAGCATCAATAATAGAACCGATGAGCGGGTCATTGATAGCATCCCATACCTGAACTATAATAAGCAATAACGCATACCACAAGTCCATCTTCATAAACTGTGTCCAGAAAATTGCCATTGTGCCT
>JAZNCS010000031.1:0-39383 GCA_045587685.1 Acutalibacteraceae bacterium | reverse complement strand
CATTAGACATTATTCAGTTTCTCCTTCTCTCAGATTACAGTTCTGCGCCGCAGTGTTTGCAAACACGAACTTTTTTGTCGCCTTCAATTTTGTGGCCAACTCTTGTTGCTTTATTACATTTTGGGCACACTGGCATTACTTTGCAAGCGTAGATTGCGCCTTCTGTTTCAATAATGCCTGAAGGATCGCCGGCCTTGCGAGGTTTAACGTGTTTCTTAACCTTGTTAAGACCTTCAACAATTACTTTGCCTTCCTTTGGGCTAACCTCAAGAACCTTACCGGTCTTGTTGCGGTCTTTCTTGTCTCCTGTAAGGAGTACAACGGTATCACCTGTTTTAATGTGAAGCTTATTCATACTCTACTTACCTCCCATTAAAGTACTTCCGGAGCAAGAGAAAGAATCTTTGTATAATCCTTCTCACGAAGCTCGCGGGCTACAGGTCCAAAAATACGGGTACCACGTGGGTTTTTGTCATCACGGATGATAACAGCCGCATTTTCGTCAAATCTGATGTATGTGCCATCATTACGGCGAAGACCTTTTGCAGAACGAACTACAACTGCCTTTACTACGTCGCCCTTCTTAACAGTACCGCCTGGTGCTGCTTTCTTAACAGAAGCAACGATTACATCGCCAATGTTGGCATACCTCCTTCTGGAGCCTCCAAGAACACGGATGCACATGATTTCTTTTGCACCGGTATTGTCAGCAACCTTGAGGTAACTCTGTTGTTGTATCACAGTGTCTTCCTCCTTTGACTACTTAGCCTTTTCGATGATTTCAGCAACACGCCATCTCTTGTCTTTAGAAAGCGGTCTTGTTTCCATAATAAGAACTCTGTCGCCTACTCCACAAGCATTGTTTTCATCGTGAGCTTTAAGTCTGATTGTGTTTTTAATAATCTTCTTGTAAAGTGGGTGCTTAACGTTGTCTTGAATAGCAACTACAACAGTTTTATCCATTTTGTCACTTGCAACGATACCCACTCTTGTTTTACGAAGGTTTCTTTCGCTCATTTTTAGCTACCTCCCATTAATTAAGCGTTTGTGCTGTTTTTGATTTCGTTTTCGCGAATAATTGTCTTAACGCGAGCGATATCTTTCTTAACAGCAACAATACGCATGGGGTTTTCGAGCTGATTAATTGCGAGTTGGAAACGAAGGTTGAATAATTCTTCCTTTAACTTTGCCAACTGCTCATTGAGCTCAGGTAAAGTGTTATTTCTAATTTCCTTTACTTTCATTATTGCTCACCACCCATTTCCTGTTTGGTTACAAACTTACATTTGATAGGAAGTTTGTTTGCAGCGAGACGCATAGCTTCACGAGCTAATTCCTCGCTAACACCGCCGATTTCAAACATTACGCGGCCTGGCTTAACAACCGCTACCCAGTATTCAGGAGAACCTTTACCTGAACCCATTCGAGTTTCAGCAGGTTTTTCTGTAATTGGCTTATCTGGGAAAATTTTAATCCATACTTTACCACCACGTTTGATATAACGAGTCATAGCAATACGGGCAGCTTCGATTTGGTTAGAGGTAATCCACGCAGGTTCAGTTGCCTGAAGACCAAAATCACCGTGGGTTACAGTGTTACCTCTAAGAGCTTTACCTCTCAAACGACCACGGTGTACTCTACGGTATTTAACACGCTTAGGCATTAACATTAGCGGGCGCCTCCTTCTTTTTTAGCTTTGCGATTGTCACTAAGAACTTCGCCCTTGTAAATCCAAACCTTAACACCGATTTTACCGTAAGTAGTATCTGCTTCAGCAAAACCATAGTCAATGTCTGCACGGATTGTTTGTAGTGGAATAGTTCCTTCGTGATATTGTTCGCTTCTTGCGATTTCAGCGCCGCCAAGACGACCTGAAACTTGGGTTTTAATACCCTTTACGCCAAGACGCATAGCTCTACCAATTGAAAGCTTCATAGCGCGGCGGAAAGAAATACGTTTTTCAAGTTGTGCTGCAATGTTTTCAGCAACAAGTTGTGCGTTTGCATCCGGATTCTTGATTTCAACAATGTTAACAATTACCGGTTTGCCGAGCATATCTTGGCAGGTTGTACGGAGCTTTTCGATTTCAGCACCGTTACGACCGATTACCATACCCGGTTTAGCGCAGTGGATGTGTAATCTCACACGCTTGTCATCACGTTCGATTTCGATTTTTGCAATACCTGCTGTGAAGAGTGTCTTCTTGAGGTATTTGCGGAGGTTGTAGTCCTCAACCAAAGTATCACCGAAAACGCTGTCTTTGGCAAACCAACGTGAGTCCCAGTTTTTAATTACGCCTACACGGAGTCCGTGAGGATGAACTTTCTGACCCATAACTTAACCTCCTTATTAGTCTTCACGTTCTTTAAGAACGATAGTCATATGGCTTGTTCTCTTTAAGATGCGGTGTGCTCTACCGTGGTCCTTTGGACGAATTCTCTTGAGTGTAGGACCTGGGCAAACAAAGCATTCAGCAACATAAAGACGATTAACATCCATATTGTGATTGTTTTGTGCATTTGCTATAGCTGACGCTAATAGCTTCTCTAAATACTCGCAAGCGGACTTAGGAGTAAATTTGAGTATAGCCATAGCTTTGTCAGCATCTTGGTTACGGATTAAATCCATAACGATTTTCACCTTACGAGGTGAAATACGAGCATATTTAAGTATTGCTCTTGCTTCCATAGTTAAACTCTCCTTTACTTACCGCTGGTTTTAGAACCTGCGTGGCCTTTGAATGTTCTTGTTGGTGCAAATTCACCAAGCTTGTGACCAACCATATCCTCTGTTACATATACAGGTACGTGTTTACGACCGTCATGTACTGCAAAGGTGTGTCCGACGAAATCGGGGAATATGGTTGATGAACGGCTCCAAGTTTTAAGAACTCTTTTTTCGCCGGCTTCATTCATTTCTAATACCCTTTTAAGCAACACAGGTTGCACATAAGGGCCTTTTTTAATGCTTCTTCCCATAATTCAATCTCCTTTCGTGGACTATTTACGACGCTTAACAATATATTTATTGCTTTGCTTATTCTTTTTACGGGTTTTGTAACCAAGAGCAGGTTTGCCCCAAGGTGTTACAGGGCCTGGACGGCCGATAGGTGACTTACCTTCACCACCACCGTGAGGGTGATCGCATGGGTTCATTACAGAACCACGAACGGTAGGTCTCCAACCCATATGGCGCTTACGACCAGCTTTACCGTAGTTAATGTTTGCGTGTTCAGGATTTGAAACAACACCAACAGTTGCCATACAGTTTGCAGGAACGTTTCTTAATTCACCAGAAGGTAAACGAAGAAGTGCCATACCATTTTCTTTAGCCATAAGTTGAGCCATGTTACCAGCTGAACGAGCGAGTTGTGCGCCCTTGCCTGGGTAAAGCTCAATATTATGGATGAAAGTACCTACAGGGATGTTTGTAAGTGGAAGTGCGTTACCAACTTTAATGTCAGCATCTGCGCCGCTTACTACAACATCGCCAACCTTTAAGCCTTGTGGAGCTATAATGTAGCTCTTAACACCGTCTTCATATTGAATGAGTGCGATGAAAGCTGAACGGTTTGGATCGTATTCAAGAGTCATAACTGTTGCTGGAATACCAAAACGGTTTCTCTTGAAGTCGATAATTCTGTACTTTCTCTTGTTTCCGCCGCCACGATGACGAACGGTGATTCTGCCGTAACTATTTCTACCGGCATTCTTTTTAATTGGCTCAAGCAAACTTCTTTCAGGTGCTACTTTTGACAATTCGGAGTAATCCATAGTTGTCATATTACGTAGACCGTTAGTAGTTGGCTTATAATGTTTAATAGCCATCTAATTTCACTCTCCTATTTTGGCTTAGCGAAGCCGCTTTGCGACTTCATACATCACCGGAAATCAACGATTTCCAATCGAAACTCTCTAATTAGATAAGACCATCAAAGAATTCAATTGGTTTAGAATCAGCTTTTAATGTAACAATGGCCTTCTTCCAAGAAGCTGTATAACCGCTGAAACGGCCCATACGCTTTTCTTTACCACGTACGCTAATTGTGTTAACCTTTGAAACTTTTACTTTGAAAATCTTTTCAACAGCTTCTGCGATTTCAATTTTGTTAGCATCTTTTGCTACCTTGAAGGTGTACTTCTTAGCAGGAATTCCTGCCATGCTCTTTTCGGTAATAACCGGAGCAATAATGATATCCTGTGCGATTTTCATTATGCATATACCTCCTCAAGTTTTGCTACAGCACCCTTAACGATTACTAATGTATCAGCATTGATAATGTCATAGGTGTTGATTGTATTGATTTGCGCAGATTTAGCACCAGCAATGTTTGCAATGCTCTTTACTGCGAAAGCATCATTGTTCTCAAGAACGATAAGTGCTTTCTTACCTGCACCGATAGCTTTTAAGCAATCAGCAACAACCTTTGTCTTGTATGCTTCGAGTTTTAACTCGTCAAGAACGATGAGGTTGCCTGTAAGCGCTTTATCAGATAAAGCAGACTTAAGTGCAAGTTTTCTAACTTTCTTATTGAGAGAGTATGAATAATCTCTCGGCTTTGGTGCGTGAACAACACCACCGTGTCTCCATTGTGGAGCTCTTGTTGAACCTTGTCTTGCGTGACCGGTTCCCTTTTGTCTCCAAGGCTTTTTACCGCCACCGGAAACTTCTGTACGGGTGAGAGTAGATTGTGTGCCTTGACGCTTGTTTGCGAGGTAGTTGATAACTGCCGCATGCATAACTACAGCGTTAGGCTTAATTCCGAAAATAGCATCGCTTAATGTGATTTCGCCCACATTTTTACCTGCCATATCGAGTACTGCTATATTAGGCATAATTCAAAACACTCCTTCCCTTAAGCTTTAACGCTATCGAAAAGAACTACGATGCCGCCCTTAGGACCAGGAACTGCGCCCTTAACAGCGATAATATTCTTTTCTGCGTCAACCTTAACTACACTCAAGTTTTGAACGGTTACACGTTCATTACCGAGATGTCCTGCCATCTTTTTGCCCTTGAATACGCGAGCTGGGTCAATAACACCCAATGAACCGCCGTGACGATGTACAGGGCCTGTACCGTGAGACTCTTTAAGACGGCCAAAGTTCCAACGTTTGATTACGCCGGCATAACCTTTACCTTTAGAAGTGCCTCTTACATCTACTAATTCGCCTTCAGCAAAGATGTCAGCCTTGAAGATGTCGCCAACATTGATAGCTGCGATATCATCGAAGCGGAACTCACGAAGAACCTTCTTCGGAGCAACGTCACCTTTTGCGAAGTGACCCTTTTGGGGTTTGTTTACTTTAGAAGCCTTTAAATCGCCATAACCGATTTGTACTGCTTCATAACCGTCGTTCTCGATTGTTTTCTTTTGTGCTACTACACAAGGACCTGCTTCAATAACAGTAACCGGAACAACATTTCCGTTTGCGTCAAAAAGTTGTGTCATACCAAGCTTTTTGCCAACGAGTGCTTTTTGCATTGTTTTTTCCTCCTTTGGTTATTGGTTGGCTTTCGCCAACTTGACCTGTCGTGTGAATCGAACACCTTAATATATATTAAAGCTTAATTTCGATTTCAACACCGGCGGGAAGCTCAAGACTTGTCAAAGCTTCAACAGTTTTGTTTGAAGGTCTGATTATGTCAATAAGCCTTTTGTGTGTCCTCATTTCGAATTGTTCGCGGCTGTCTTTATATTTGTGAACAGCACGAAGAATTGTTACGATTTCTTTTTCAGTAGGTAGTGGTACTGGACCTGATACCCTAGCGCCTGTACGTTTAGCGGTTTCTACAATTTTCTCTGCAGACTGGTCTACAAGTGCGTGGTCGTAACCTTTAATACGAATTCGGATTTTTTCTTTCACTGCCATGTGAATTTCGCCTCCTTAAATAGTTGGCGGGCAAAACTTACAACGCGCCGTGTTTTTCTTTTTGGCGCATTATAAAACCGGCAATTGCTGGGGTTGCAGTCAATTCCGGACAGCGCATCGCTACGCCGTTGCACAAAAGGTTCGCAAGTATCCTTCGTGCTTCCTAAGTTCTTTCGCCCGGTTTAAAATCGGACATACTCCGCGGAAATTTCCCCATTCGAGATGGGCCACCTCCCGCATCAACGCATGTTTTTCACGCCATACTTCTACAGCGTACCTTGAAATAATACCACATTACAACCCTAATTGCAAGTATTTTTTAAAAATTTTTTCATAATTTTTTTCAGTTTCTATATATTGTGTTTTTCTTTTCGCTTTTTAATATATATGTAGTTATCGTTTGTTTAAAAAGCACAAAAAAGGGATGAGCAATTATTGCTCATCCCCTTAAATCAGGTGTTTTTTATTTAAACATAGTTTGTACGCCATCAACAAACTCGCCAACTGCTTTTATCACTTTGGTCGAACCTTTTTCGAGATTTTTATGGTCTTTAAGCACAACCTTACCAACAGTAATTACGGTTGCTCCGGCAATCATACCAGCACCCAAACCTTTAATAAACGACATTGAATTGTTTTGCATATTTAAAATCCTCCCTTTTCAAAAATATCTTTCCCCGAAAGAAAGTTTTTATTTTTATTATATTTTTTTGGAAAAATTTTAAAAAAATAAAATTTATTTCAGATAATGCTATATTTTTTAATAAATATAATGTATAATATATACATTGATATTTTGAGAGGTATGTAAAATGGGTTTACTTAAGAAACTTTTCGGTGATTACAGCCAAAAAGAGATTAAAAGAATTCTTCCTTTGCAACAAAAAGTTTTGAGTTTGGAAGAAGAATACAAAAAACTTACAGATGACGAACTCCGCGCTAAAACAGGCGAATTTAAAGAAAGACTCTCTCTCGGAGAAAGTTTGGACGATATTTTACCCGAAGCATTTGCAGTTTGTCGCGAAGCGGGTGACCGTGTACTTGGTATGCGCCACTTCCCCGTGCAAATCATTGGCGGTATTATTTTGCACCAAGGCAGAATTGCCGAAATGAAAACAGGTGAAGGTAAAACCTTGGTTGCTACATTACCCGCTTATCTCAATGCGCTTTCAGGAAAAGGTGTTCATATTGTCACTGTCAACGATTATCTTGCAAAACGCGACTCCGAGTGGATGGGTAAACTTTATAAGTTTTTAGGTCTTACGGTTGGTCTTATTGTTCACGGTATGAATAACGAGGAAAAGGTTGAGGCATATAATGCCGACATCACTTACTGCACTAACAACGAATTAGGTTTTGACTATTTGCGTGACAATATGGTGACATATAAAGAACAAAAAGTTCAACGCGAACATAATTTCGCTATTGTCGATGAAGTTGACTCGATTTTAATTGACGAAGCGCGTACACCTCTTATTATTTCAGGTCAAGGTGACAAGTCTACCGATTTATACACCCGCGCAAACCGTTTCGCGCTATCTCTTAAAATGTTTAAGATTAAAGAGATGGATTCAAAGGCTAACGATGAAGATGCAGGATATGACGGCGACTATGTTGTTGACGAAAAAGCAAGAACCGCAACCCTTACCCCATCGGGCGTAAAAAAAGCAGAAACATACTTCGGTATTGAAAATCTTAACGATTCCGAAAATATATCTATTGCGCATCACATTAACCAAGCCATTAAAGCGCACGGTGTTATGAAGCGTGACGTTGACTATGTTTTAAAAGACGGCGAAGTTATAATTGTTGATGAATTCACCGGACGACTTATGTACGGCAGACGTTATAACGAAGGTTTACACCAAGCGATTGAAGCAAAAGAAGGCGTAAAGGTAGCAAGAGAATCAAAAACACTTGCGACAATCACCTTCCAAAACTTCTTCCGCCTTTACTCAAAACTTTCAGGTATGACCGGTACTGCTATGACCGAAGAAACCGAATTCCAAGAAATCTATAGATTAGATGTTATTGAAATTCCTACAAACAAACCAATCGCCCGAATTGATGAAAACGATGTTGTTTACAAAACCGAAAAGGCAAAGTTCGAGGCGGTAATCGAAAATATAATTGAGTGCAACAAAAAAGGACAGCCTGTGCTTGTTGGTACAGTTACTATCGAAAAATCCGAACTTCTTTCATCAATGCTTAAGCGTAAAGGTATTAAACACAATGTTTTAAACGCGAAGCACCACGAAAAAGAAGCCGAAATAGTAGCACAAGCGGGTAAATTAGGCGCGGTAACAATTGCTACCAATATGGCAGGTCGCGGTACCGACATTATGCTTGGCGGTAATGCCGAATATCTTGCTAAAGCCGCTTTACGCCACGATGGTTTAAGCGAAGAACTTATAACTGAGGCAACCGGTTTTGCCGAAACCGACAACACAGAAATTTTACAAGCTCGCGAACAATATAAAAACTACTATAATAAATTCAAAGACGAAATCGCACCCGAAGCGGAAGCGGTTAGAAACGCCGGTGGCCTTGCTATTATAGGTACCGAGCGCCACGATTCTCGAAGAATTGATAATCAGTTACGCGGCCGTGCGGGTAGACAAGGCGACCCTGGTAACACAAGATTTTACGTTTCACTCGAAGATGACCTTATGCGTTTATTCGGCGGTGAAAGAATTTCCTCATTAATGGGAACTCTTCGCGTTGAAGAAAATGTTCCGCTTGAAAGCACTATGCTTTCAAATGTAATTGAAGGTGCTCAAAAGCGCAAAGAAGGTATGAACTTCGCTGTTCGTAAGAATGTTTTGGAATATGATGACGTTATGAACAAGCAACGCGAACTGATTTACTCGCAACGCAATAAAGTTCTTGATGGCGAAGACCTTAAAGAAACTGTTCTTAAAATGGTTGACGATACCATTGAAGCATATTCTTCAATTTATCTTAACGATGACCGCGTTCACGATAATTGGGATTTAAACGGTTTTAGAGAATTTTTTGCAGGTTGGATTTGTTCTGCTGATGACTTCAACTATACAACCAACGAATTGGCCGAAACTTCCCGCGAAGAAATTGCCGAACAACTTAAAACAATGGCTCGTGAACGTTATGAAGCAAGAGAAAAAGAATTTGGTAGCGAAATCATGCGCGAAATTGAACGTGTTATGCTACTTCGCAGCGTTGATATTAACTGGATGGACCACATTGACGCTATGGACCAATTAAGACAAGGTATAGGACTTCGCGCTTATGGTCAACACGACCCCGTTGTTGAATACCGAAACGACAGTTTTGATATGTTCGAAGCAATGACCAACACTATTCGCGAACAAACTTCTAAACTTGTTTTAACCGTTAGAGTTAAGTCCGAAGAAGAAGTTAAACGCGAAAAGGTTGCCGAAGAAACTTCGACAGGCGAAGATAAGCCAAGAACTGTCAGAGGCAAAGGTATTGCAAGTAAAAACGCACTTTGCCCTTGCGGTAGCGGCAAAAAATACAAACGCTGTTGCGGAAAAGACGAAGATTAAATAAAAACAACCGATGGTTTTTACCATCGGTTGTTTTTATTTTTAAATATTACTTTTTCTTTTTGCCTTTAACTAAAACTAACACTACAACAAGACCTGCAATAAGTATTACTGCAGCAGTTGCAATTACAACAATTATTATTGTCATATTAGAACTTGAAGCGTTATTAGTTGCAGCTTTACCACCTAAATTAAACCAGTTTGATTTAAGTTCGCCCTTAGCGTCTCCGTTAAGAATTTCAACTAATCGGATACCTTCAATGGTCATATTCCAATACATTGCATTGTTAACTTTTCCTGTAGAGTCATACCATTTTTCTTCAATTCGTTCATTACAATTTGAAGAGTCAGTAACAAATACTGCGGTTTGTTCATTATAATCGTTGAAAGAAGAAATAACAATCATACGAGGAAGTTTGTTGCTTAAGATTTTTTCCCAACTTTCTTTGTAATGCTTACCTTGATTACGCGGAATAGTTGCTGGGCTTTCACCTGCGGTATTATGACCGGGAGCGATCATTATAACTTCATCATCAGGTACTGCACCGTAGCGATTATACCAGCCGTATGAACCTACAGAACCAGTATCAGCGTGGCCCATATGGAACTTACTTCCGTAAGTTTTATCGCCGCCGTAACTGTTCCAATTTTCTTCAGCATTAGCTGTCCAGTCAAACAAAACAAGCAAAGGCTTATTATTTACGGTATAATAATTATCTCCGCCATATTCTTCATTTTCAATAAAGGTTTTGTAAACACCTTCTGCTTGTACTTCTGCCGCATAACCTGGGGCACCACCATCAGATACTTGAGAATATGTACCTACCCCGATAGCATATTTAATTTTCCAATCGTGTGTTTGGTTCCATTTTGCAATTCTTTGGCAAGTAAGTCTTACTACTTCAACAGGCCCATTTTTGCCATTATCCCAACCAAACTTCAACTTGTCTGTAAGACCGCCGTTTGTACAGTCGAAAATAACAAAGTCAGTTTTAGCATCTGCTAAACATTTAAGTTGGAAGTCAATATGGTTTACATTTTTACTGTCAAGTATACCATAGCTTCCGTCAGGCATAAGCATACGATATCTTACAGGATAACCTGTACCAAAGTTGTTAGTCCATTCGTTTGGTGTGTTATATGTTACATACCACATACCAATATCGGTTTTTCTTCCGTTACCGTTTGTTTGCCACTCTTGCGGAGCAGTTTCCGCAGATACAGGCATAACCACTGATAACACAACAAGCATAACCATTAAGCTTAAAGCTATTATTTTTTTCATCAGTAATGCACTCCTTTAATTTCATTTAGAATAAGTATATCATATACCTTTTAAAAAAGCAATAAAAAAATCCGCACACTTACGTATGCGGATTTTAATTTAATTAAATTAGCCGTTGATTGCAGTAACAACACCTGAACCAACTGTACGGCCACCTTCACGGATAGCGAAGCGGAGACCTTCTTCGATAGCGATAGGAGTGATAAGTTCAACGTCCATTTCTACGTTATCGCCAGGCATACACATTTCTGTACCAGCTGGAAGACTTACAACACCTGTAACGTCAGTAGTTCTGAAGTAGAACTGTGGACGATAGTTGTTGAAGAAAGGAGTGTGACGACCGCCTTCATCCTTTGTTAATACGTAAACTTGACCATGGAACTTGGTGTGTGGGTTGATTGAACCTGGTTTACAGAGAACTTGACCACGTTCGATTTCTTCACGGCCTACGCCACGGAGAAGTGCACCAACGTTGTCACCAGCTTCACAGTAGTCAAGAGTTTTACGGAACATTTCCATAGAAGTAACAACTGTCTTTCTTCTTTCTTCTGTAAGACCGATGATTTCAACTTCATCACCAGCGTTTAATTGACCACGTTCAACACGGCCTGTAACAACAGTACCACGACCAGAAATTGTCATAACGTCTTCGATAGGCATTAAGAAAGCAAGGTCAGCTTTTCTTTCTGGAGTTGGGATGTAGCTGTCAACAGCATCCATAAGTTCTTGGATAGGTGCATAAACTGCATCTGAAGGATCAGTAGAAGCACTGTCAAGAGCTTTGAAAGCAGAACCCTTAACGATAGGTGTATCATCGCCAGGGAATTCATACTTGTCAAGAGTTTCACGAATTTCCATTTCAACGAGTTCGAGAAGTTCTGCGTCGTCTACTAAGTCAGTTTTGTTCATGAATACTACGATGTAAGGAACGCCTACTTGACGAGCAAGGAGAAGGTGTTCTTTAGTTTGAGCCATAGGACCATCTGTAGAAGCGATAACTAAGATAGCGCCGTCCATTTGAGTAGCACCAGTGATCATGTTCTTAACATAGTCAGCGTGGCCTGGGCAGTCAACGTGAGCATAGTGACGAGCGTCAGTTTCATACTCAACGTGTGCAGTATTAATTGTAATACCACGTTCTCTTTCTTCAGGAGCCTTATCGATGTTTGAATAATCTTCGAAAGATGCTTGACCCTTAAGTGAAAGATACTTTGTGATTGCTGCGGTTAATGTTGTTTTACCATGGTCAACGTGACCGATAGTACCAATGTTTACGTGGGGCTTACTACGTTCAAATTTTGCCTTTGCCATTGTAAATTTCCTCCTTAGAAGTTAAATAAATATTTTTTAGATATAGTTTAGCAAAAAAACACTGAAATTTCAAGTGTTATTTAGTCTTTTTTAGCTCTTGCAGTAATAATCTTTTCTGCAATGCTCTTTGGAACTTCTTTGTATCCGTCTGGTTCCATTACGTATTGACCACGACCTTGTGTCTTAGAACGAAGGTCAGTAGCGTAACCGAACATGTCACCAAGTGGTACACGAGAGTTGATTTGCTTAACACCTGCGCGGTCTTCAAAGCCTTGAATTTCGCCACGGCGAGAGTTCAAGTCACCAATAACATCGCCCATGTATTCTTCTGGAACGATAACTGTAACCTTCATAATTGGTTCAAGCAATACAGGTTGTGCCAAACGACAAGCTTCTTTGAAAGCCATAGAACCTGCAATCTTAAATGCCATTTCAGAAGAGTCAACTTCGTGGTAAGAACCGTCATAAAGTGTAACCTTAACGTCAACTACAGGGTAACCAGCAAGTACACCTGCTTGGAGTGAACCCTTAATACCTGTATCAACAGCTGGGATATATTCCTTAGGAATGCTACCACCTGTAACGGCATTAATAAATTCATAACCCTTACCGGTTTCGTTTGGTTCAACCTTAATCTTAACGTGACCGTATTGACCAGAACCACCGGATTGACGTTTGTACTTACATTCGTGATCAACAAATTGCTTAATACTTTCTTTGTAAGCAACTTGAGGAGCACCTACGTTTGCTTCAACCTTAAATTCGCGAAGCAATCTGTCAACGATGATTTCAAGGTGTAATTCACCCATACCAGCAATAATTGTTTGGCCGGTTTCTTCATCGGTGTAAGCTTTAAATGTTGGGTCTTCTTCAGCAAGTTTTGCAAGGGAAAGACCCATCTTCTCTTGACCTGCTTTTGTCTTAGGCTCAATAGCAACACGAATAACAGGTTCTGGGAAGTTCATAGATTCAAGAATGATTGGGTGTTTTTCATCACAAAGAGTATCACCGGTTGTGGTGTTCTTAAGACCAACCGCAGCAGCGATATCACCTGCATAACAGGTTTCAATATCTTCTCTGTGGTTAGCGTGCATTTGTAAAAGTCTACCCATTCTTTCTTTGTTTTGCTTAACAGAGTTATATACACCCGCACCAGCATCAACGGTACCTGAGTATACACGGAAGAAGCAAATCTTACCTACGAATGGGTCAGTTGCAATCTTGAATGCAAGAGCTGCAAATGGCTCATTATCAGTAGAATGTCTAACTTCTTCTTCTTCGGTATCAGGGTTAACACCCTTGATTGCTTCTACGTCTGTAGGAGCAGGCATATATTCAACAACAGCATCCAATAAAGGTTGAACACCCTTGTTTCTGTAAGAAGTACCACAGCAAATTGGAACCATGCTGTTAGCAATTGTAGATTTACGGATAATCTTCTTGATTTGTTCTGTTGTAGGTTCTTCACCTTCGAAGTATTTTTCCATTAATTCTTCGTCTTGCTCAACAACGTGTTCAATAAGCTCTGTACGATATTTGTTTGCAAGTTCGAGCATATCTTCTGGGATATCTTCAACTCTTACATCTTTACCAAGGTCATCGTAGTACATAATAGCTTTCATTTCTACTAAGTCAACAATACCCTTGAAGGTGTCTTCGCAGCCGATAGGCAATTGAATCGGAACACCATTGCAGTTGAAACGGTCCTTAACCATGCTAAGAACACGATAGAAATCAGCACCCATAATGTCCATTTTGTTAACATAGATCATACGAGGTACTTTGTATTCGTCAGCCTGACGCCATACGGTTTCAGACTGAGGTTCAACACCGCCCTTTGCGCAAAGTACGGTTACAGAACCGTCAAGTACGCGGAGTGAACGTTGTACTTCAACTGTAAAGTCAACGTGGCCGGGAGTGTCGATAATATTGATACGATGGTCTTTCCAGAAGCATGTTGTAGCAGCTGAGGTAATTGTAATACCACGTTCTTGCTCTTGCTCCATCCAGTCCATAGTTGCGCCGCCATCATGAGTTTCACCTAATTTACGGTTAATACCTGTGTAAAAAAGGATACGTTCAGTTGTTGTGGTTTTACCGGCGTCAATATGTGCCATAATACCAATATTTCTTGTCATTTCAAGAGATACTTTTCTTGGCATATAATCCTCCAATCCGCATAATAAATGCGGTACATACAATCGTTTGTTTTAAACTACCATCTGTAATGGGCAAAAGCTCTGTTTGCTTCTGCCATCTTGTGTGTGTCTTCACGCTTTTTAGCAGCACCGCCAACACCGTTAACAGCATCTAAAATTTCACCTGCAAGACGTTCTTTCATTGTTCTTTCAGAACGAGCGCGGCTATAAGTTGTTAACCAACGAAGACCGAGAGTCTGCTTTCTTTCAGGACGAACCTCGAACGGAACTTGATAAGTTGCACCGCCCTTACGAACTGCTTTAACTTCGAGCTGTGGCATTACATTTTCCATAGCTGCGTCAAAAACTTCGAGTGGTTCCTTTCCTGTTTTTTCAGTTATAATGTCGAAAGCGCCGTAAACAATCTTTTGAGCAACACCCTTCTTACCATCAAGCATAATGTTGTTGATAAGACGTGTAACAATTTTAGAATTGTAAACAGGATCCGGCAATACATCACGTTTAGCAATAAAGCCTCTTCTTGGCACTTTGCTTCCCTCCTTCATAATGATGATATCATAGGTACTCGGTGACTTTTCCCGTGGCACCAAGCAAGGCTATATTATAATGAAAAGTGAAAAATGAAAAATTTCGGTGTCGGCAAAGCCGACAATATAAATCGTGCCGTAGGCACACCTTAATTATTCATTATTAATTATTCATTATTCATTTATATATAAGCCGCTGCTTGTTACATGCAGCAGAGATTAAGTCTCATAGTAAAATTACTTCGCACCTGCTTTTGGACGTTTTGCACCGTATTTTGAACGGCTCTGCATTCTCTTTGCAACGCCCTGTGTATCAAGGGTACCGCGTACGATATGGTAACGTACACCAGGTAAGTCCTTAACACGTCCGCCACGAATAAGAACTACGCTGTGCTCTTGGAGATTGTGGCCGATACCTGGAATGTAAGCAGAAACTTCAATTCCGTTTGAAAGGCGTACTCTCGCAATTTTACGAAGAGCAGAGTTAGGCTTCTTAGGTGTGGAAGTCTTAACGGCTGTGCAAACGCCGCGCTTTTGTGGAGAATCGTTATCGGTAAGCTGACGCTTCATAGAGTTGTAACCCTTTAAAAGAGCAGGAGCTTTAGCCTTCTTCTCGATAGTAGCACGACCACTGCGAACCAACTGGTTAAACGTAGGCACTGTTCAATCGTCTCCTTTCTTAAAAACTGCAAAAATTACTGCAAAACATAATTTCGCATAATATTTCACGCTAGAGTATTTTATCACACAAAAGTCAATATGTCAAACCTTTTTTTAACCACAAATCAAACTATTTTATATGCACCAATATATTGTGTTTTTAAAACGTTTTATATACAATTTTTATATCAACTTGTGAAAGAGATTTGTCGCCGTGGTTTAAGTCCTTTGTTTGTATAAAATAAGAAACACACCCAAAAGGATGTGTTTCTTATTTGGCGCGCTGAAAGAGACTCGAACTCCCGACCCTCTGCTTAGAAGGCAGATGCTCTATCCAGCTGAGCTATCAGCGCAAAGTTGCTATTTTTCTACAGCAGAAGCAATTATACCACACTGTGAAAAAATAATCAAGGTTTTTATTTAAAAACCCCGAAAAATTTATTTTCGGGGTTTTAACCACCTAAAAACTACGCCTTGATTTTTTTAAAAGCGTATACCATTGAAACTAAACTTAAAAATGCAACAAAAGCCAAAACTCGAGGAGCCTCTCCGGTTTTAGGAGATTCGGTTTTATTAAGGTTTTCTACCTGTGTTGCGGTTTTTGTGTCAACTACGATAGCGAGTTTTTCAAACTTTTGCGGAAGAGTGAAAACTATTTTGCCGTTTTTCGCAATAGCTTCAATCTTTTCTACATTTCCTTTGCTATCCATCGCAAGAATATAAACCACTGAACCTTCTTTTACACCTAAAACACCCAACTCTACGGTTACAGGGTATTTTGCATCACCACTTACGATTTTGTACTGGTCAACAATCTTAATATTGGTTTTGCCGGTGTCTTCTTTTAATTCTTTTAACGCCTCTGCAAACTGAGAAATAACTTTACCCTCAATTCTTATAAGTTGGAAATCGATAGGTTTAGAATCCTTATCAGTAGCGGTTATGCCGGAAACCACACCATTTGCTGTAGGAGATTTTTCCGCGCTTACGCCAATTACTGCGCATCCGAGAACCACTATAACGGTTAAAAGAATTGCTAATGCCTTTTTCATAAAAATCTTCCTTTCAAAATATTATTTACTCTTTTTATAAAATACATCTAAAACCATTTTGTATAATTTTTCTTCGTCAACCTCAAAGGTTTCAAATTTTCCATCAGTTCCGCTTTTGCCGGGAACTTGCTGAATTTTATACGAAGATTGAGCCGCTTTAGATGCAAGATATACTGCACTTGCCGAATCAACATCGGTAACCGTTCTACTTGCTAATTTGTTATACATTTTTAAAGGCAAGGTTAAATCCTTCAAACATGCCGTTTTTGCTTTACTAACAAATTTATTTATAAAATCCATATGGCGCTGATATCTTGGTTGATTGGTTTCGCCTCTGCTTGTAAGGTAATTTCTTGCATCCTCACCTTTAAGCAAAACCTTTTGACCTTTTTTCCAAGAAGAACTTCGATATAGTATATCTTCTTCCATGGTAACACTTACACCGCCAACAGAATCGACTATATCGCCTATAGCATCCATATATATTGTATAATAACCGTTAATATGTATATTGTAAAGCAGTTTTGAAACCGCTTTTGCGGTAAGTTGTGAAGAGTGATTATCATCCTTTCCGTAAGCAAAAGAATAACAAATTTGCTTATAATCGGTAGCAAAATATTCGCCGTTCATATCGTAAACATCAACATCCGCCAATGTGTTTCGCGAAATAGCAATAACGTTTGATTTATTTCTCTCAGTATCAACCGAAACTAAATATAACGCATCGGCTTGGCTTTGAGATTTTTTTTGGGTTTTTTCTTTATCTATTCCTATAATAAGTATATTTACAACATCTTTATTATAAGAATAAGACACACCGTTATAATAAGCGTCCGCCTCATCGCCGTATTCTTCACCTTCAAGCAGCACATCACTTGGCGTTAATGATTTTTTTAATCTTATCTCACCAATTTTTAAAACTATGAAAAAAGTTGATACCAATGCAACAATCACTGCAAGAAAGACGCTTAAAATAATCAAAAAAACTTTACGGCGTTTATTCCTCTTTGCTATCATACACTAAAACTCCGGAAATCAAAAGTCGTTTAGCATCATTATTCATACAAGTAGAAAGGGTAATTATCTTATCTTTTTCGGTAACTTCAATATCTCTTTTTATTCGCGAATTCATATCTCTTGTCGAAAAGATTTTATCTAAATAAACCTGTCGGTTTTCTTCGGTTTCAAAATTGTTCGACAAAAGAACGTGTTCGTTACTCCAAGTATACGCCCCAAAAATTTCATACTTCATAATTCTTCCGGGTGTATATATAAAAATATACCTATTTTGCTCGAAAAAATTATTGTCTCTAAATTTTTTCAGTTGGCCAAACATAGTTCCGTTTTTCATATTATGGCCATAAATCAAGGTTGAAAAATCACTAAAATCTTTAGCGTTATAATTTTCGGTATAAATACTTCCGTAAGCCGATTTTTTACCCTCTACAGTATGATTAAGATAATAAGCATTATTATCTTCTTTTTGCACTATAGGATAATTGACCACTGTGTTTGGAATTTCAATCCAAGCGTAAATATCAGGGTTAATTCTTTTTAATTCATCAAAATTAACAGGGGTTTCAACATAATTTTCTTTTTTAGAAGATTGTATAATTTCAATCGGTACTGAAACCTTTTCCCTCAAATCATCCATTCTTTTGATTTGCAAATAATCTTTTATGTAGTCTTTTGATAAATACAATCCGCAAATCAAGAAAATTATAAGCAAAAGTATAAAAACGAATTTCCACACATTCCTTTTGAAGTTCGTTTTAATACACCCCCAACCAAAAAATTGTTAAACAATTATTCTATAGTAAATTTAACTATTATAAGATTTTTACATATTCCTTATATGCTGCTTCCCAAACATCGCTTTCTTTTGGTTCGTAGCACTTAAGGTCGGTAGAATTTGAAACCGCTTTTCTAATATCTTTTAGGTCTGCAATTTCACCAAGAGCGTTATAAACAACTGCGATGTTACCCATTACAGTAGCCTCGGTAGGTCCGGCTAAAACCTTAACGTTACAAGCGTCAGAAGTCATTTGACATAAAAGTTTATCTTTAATACCGCCGCCTAAAATGTTAATGCTTGTATATGGCATTTCACCAAGTTCGTTAAGCATATTAAATGTGTGCTTATATTTCATTGCAAGGCTTTGGTAGATACAACGCATAATTTCGCCACGTGTTTGTGGTACATATTGTCCTGTTTGTTCGCAGAATTTTTGTACGCGTTTTGGAAGGTTGCCTGCAGTTTCAAACATAGGATTATCTACATCAATAAAGCATTTGAAAGGTTCACTTGCAAGTGCTTCTTTTTCAAGTGTATCAAAACCTACATCATCGCCCTCACGCTTCCATTGACGGCGTGATTCTTGAATAAGCCAAAGACCCATAATATTCTTTAAGAATCTTACAGTATCGTTAAATCCGCCTTCGTTTGTAAAGTTAAGTTCTGCAACCTTTTCGTTGATAATTGGGTTTTCACATTCAATACCGAACAAGCTCCAAGTACCGCAGCTAATATAAACAAATCCGTCAGATGTGCTTGGTGTTGCTACTACTGCCGAACCGGTATCATGTTCCGCAACTGAAATTACAGGAACTTTTGCACAACCTAATTCTTCGCAAATTTCATCGGAAAGCATACCGTAAACATTACCCGGTTTAATAATTTCAGGGAATAACTTTTTAGGCAAACCTAATTTTTCAATAAGTTCATAATCCCAATCTCTATCATACGCATTGTAAAGGTTTGAAGTAGAAGCGATTGTAGCTTCGGCTTTAATTTCGCCTGTTAACATATACGCAAACAAGTCAGGGATAAAGAGCATTTTTTCAGCATTTGCTAAAGTTTCAGGTTCATGAAGTTTTAAATACATAAGTTGATAAAGTGTATTAAAACGCATAAACTGAATACCGGTTTTAGAATAAATTTCATCTTTAGAAACAATTTCGTAAACCTCATTGTAAACATTTTCTGTACGGGTATCACGATAGTGAACAGGGTTGCTTACAAGTCTGCCATATTTATCAATAAGGCCAAAGTCAACACCCCAAGTATCAATACCGATAGCATCAAAACCACCCATATTTACAGCCTTGGTTATACCCGTTTTAATTTCGAAAAACAAGCGCAAAATATCCCAGTACATTGTGCCGTTTACAATAACTGTATCGTTACTAAATCTATGTATTTCCTCCATAGCGATTTTTTCGCCGTCATATGTTGCAAGCATAGCGCGACCGCTTGATGCACCAAAGTCAAAAGAAAGAACTTTCTTCATAATAAAATACTCCTATCATATTTATTATTTCTATTTTAGCATACCGCAATCCACAAATCAATAGGTTTTCTATTGTAAATTTAATAAAAAAGTTATATAATATCCTCTAAAGAAGGTGAAGTTATGGAACAAGAGTTATGGCAATACCTAAAAACCGCCCAAAAACCTATCGTTCTTTACGGAATGGGCAACGGCGCGGACAAAATTATTGATGTTTTAAATAGTTACAATATAGAGTTCAAAGGTGTTTTTGCAAGTGACGGTTTTCAGCGCAACAAACTTTTTCACGGACACAAAATAGAAAGTTATTCCTCTTTAAAAGAAAAATATGGGGATATGATTGTTCTTTTGTGTTTTGGTTCCGCTTTACCGGATGTTATGCAAAACATTTTAAAAATAGCGTCCGAGCAAGAACTTTACGCTCCCGATGTTCCTGTTATAGCAGGGGAGACATTCACTTTAGAATATTACCTTAAAAACAAAAAAGACCTCGACCTCATATATTCTTTATTGGCCGATGATATTTCCAAAAAAACCTTTTGTAATATTATCAATTATAAATTAAGCGGAAAAATTCAATATCTTACCGATTGCGAGGTTTCGCCCGATGAACCTTACCAAAACTTTTTCAAGTTGTCCAATAACGAAACCTTTTTAGATTTAGGCGCTTATAACGGAGATACTGTTTTAGAATTCACTCAGAGGGTTAATTCCTACAAAAAAATTGTTGCGATTGAGCCCGACAAAAAAACCTTTAGAAAACTTACCGCAAATACCGAGCACCTTAAAAACATTTCGCTTATAAACGCCTGTGTTTCTAATAAGTGCGGAACAATAAATTTTGCTATGTCAGCAGGGCGCAACTCTTCAATTTCTAAAGACGGAACTCCTACCGAATGCATTTCGGTTGATAGTTTAAACCTTGAACCTACCTATATAAAAATGGATGTCGAGGGCGAAGAAGTTGCTGCAATAAACGGAGCTAAAAACACCATTTTAAAAAGCAGACCAAAAATGCTTATCTCGGCTTACCACCGCACCGATGATTTTTTAACTATTCCTAAAGCGGTTTTGGATATTAGAGACGACTACAAAATTTACCTGCGCCACTATCCTTATCTACCCGCTTGGGACACAAATTTTTATTTTGTATAAAAGAAAAACCGCCTAAAAAGGCGGTTTTAAATTTACAATGATTTTAAATATGGTGTTGGGTCTACACGAGTTCCGTTTTTGTAAACTTCAAAATGCAAGTGGTTACCTGTTGAACGACCTGTGCTACCAACTGAAGCAATCATATCTCCTTGAGAAACCTTTGCACCTTTTTTAACACAAAGCGCACTTGCGTGTGCATACTTTGTCTTAATGCCGTTTCCGTGGTCAATCGTTACATAATAACCATATTGACTTTGATAAGAAGCCTCTACTACTGTACCCGAAGCAACAGCAAAAATTGCAGTTCCTTTAGGCGCTGCTAAATCAAGACCTTTATGTCCACGACCGTCACCCCAATATGAAGTAACTTTATATTTACCCTTTGAAATAGGCAAAATAAACCCTTGTGCCGAAGCTTCAGCCTTTTCAGTTGCACTTGCAGTGCTTATAGCAGTACCAACAGTTACAACTTGGGTTACAGGTTCGCTAATTACTTCTTCGGAAAGAACTGTTCGCTCAACCTCTTGGCCGTTTACTGTTTTAATAATTTCACTTTTTCTGCTAATTCCGTTTTTACCGGCAACAGTTACTTTAGAATAACCAATTAATTGCGCACTTGTTTTAACCTTTGTTGTTTTAAAGGCAATTTTCACATCAGAAGTTAAGTTTGAAACAGTTTCAACCTCTAAAGAAAGAATTGTTTCCTTAACCTTTTCAACATTTTCGATTTTTTCGTTTAAATAATAACCGTTTTCAATTTCTACTTCATCAACAAATTCAGCAGTATTTTCAGCGCCTTCAATAAAATAACGGCAACGGCTTTCCTCTAAAATAGAAGTTAATTCTTGGGTTTTAGCACAAATAAGTTTTTTACCGTTAACCTTAAGCACCGAACCTTCGGTTATATTTACTGTAGAATTAATAATAGCTTTTGCTACTTCTAACTCATCTTCAAGCCTGTCCACAACAGTTAATGTTAAAGCAAATTTAGGCTTTTTAATTTCCTTTGCGGCTTCTTTATCGTTTATATTTGTTTTCGCTATTTTTTTTGCATTATCAAAAGTTTTAATATTTTTAACAATAGCGATACTTTTTCCCGAATAATTAACCTTAAATCCAAAAGTAATACCAACAGAAGCTATGCTAACAAGCACAGAGAATATACAAACAAAGCAAACACAAATTGCTTTTAATAAAATCCTGTTTGTTTTTACGAATTCGAAAAATCTTTTAGGATACTTTGCATCTATTACATTTTTAATGTATTCAGATACCTTCAAATTCTTAAAAATAACAGCCACCACCTTCAAAAAAGTTACAAATTGTAATAATCACAATAGACATTATAACAAAATAGTTACAAAATTGCAACCTTTTTTGTAATATTTTTTAATTTTTTTGAGGATTTGTTAATTTTTATTAAAAAACAAGCAAAATTTTGCCTTTAATTTACATTTTATATAAAAAAACTGTGCAGAAAATTCTGCACAGTTTTTAAATTATTCAGCTATTTGTTCGTTTTCTTCTATTGGTTGTACTTCTTCTTCGGTTTCAGGATTAATTTCTGAACATTTCATACCTGTACCTGCAGGAACAAGTTTACCAATAATAACGTTTTCTTTAAGACCAAACAATGGGTCAACCTTACCCTTAATTGCAGCTTCGGTAAGAACTCTTGTAGTTTCTTGGAAGGAAGCAGCGGAAAGGAAAGATTCGGTTGCCAAAGAAGCCTTTGTAATACCAAGAAGTGTTGCCTTATAGGTAGCCTTTGTAAGACCCTCCTCACCTGCATCAATTCTTGCTTGAATAGCATTGTTTGCATCGGCAATTTCTTTGTATTCATAACTTACATTTTGAAGTAGGTCGGTTGAACCTGAATCAGTAATGCGAAGTTTCTTCATCATTTGGCGAACAATAACTTCAATGTGTTTATCGTTGATGTCAACACCTTGAGTACGGTAAGCGTTTTGAATTTCAGCAATAATATATTCTTGAACAGCCTCTGGGCCTTGTGCTTCTAAAATATCTTGTGGATATTTAGCACCAGGAATAAGCATATCGCCGGCTTTTACATAATCACCATCGTTAACGAGGCAGCGTATACCATAAGGAATTGTAACCTTTTCTTCGGTTTTAAGCTCATCGTTAGTAATAATAACAACGTTGCTCTTCTTTTCCTCAGCAATACGAACTACACCATCAATCTTAGCGATAAGACCGCAACGCTTAGGTCTTCTTGCTTCGAAGAGTTCTTCAACACGTGGAAGACCCTGTGTAATATCTTCGGTAGAAGCGATACCACCGGTGTGGAATGTACGCATTGTAAGCTGTGTACCAGGTTCACCGATTGATTGTGCTGCAACGATACCAACAGCCTCACCTGTTGTAACAGGTAAGCTTGTTGCAAGGTTTTTACCGTAACACTTCTTACATACGCCGTGATGGCTATGGCAAGTGAGCACAGAACGGATAGTAACAGAAGTAAATCCTGCATCAACAATCTTCTTAGCACCTGAAGCGGTAATAATATCATCTTTAGACCAAACAACCTCGCCGGTTTCTTCGTTTACAAGGTCGTTAAGCAAATATCTACCTTCAAGACGTTCTTGTAAAGGTTCAAGAATGTGGTTACCATCTTTAATATCAGTAATTGTTAAACCTTCTTCGGTTCCGCAATCATCTTCACGAACGATAACGTCTTGAGCAACGTCAACAAGACGGCGGGTAAGGTAACCCGAGTCAGCAGTACGAAGCGCAGTATCGGCAAGACCTTTACGAGCACCACGAGAAGAAATGAAGTATTCCAAAACGTTAAGACCTTCACGGTAGTTAGCACGAATAGGAACTTCGATGACCTTACCTGCGGTATTTGCGATAAGACCACGCATACCTGCGAGCTGACGAATCTGGCTCATAGAACCACGCGCACCAGAGTCAGCCATCATAAAGATTGGGTTAAACTCATCAAGGTTGCCCTTAAGTGCATCAGCTACATCTTCGGTTGCTTTGTTCCAAATTTCAATTACGTGACGACTTCTTTCGTCATCATTGATAAGACCACGGCGATAATCGCGGTTTACAGCATCAATTTGCTTTTCAGCATCTGCCATAATTTCTTTCTTTGCAGGTGGAATTACCGCATCAATAACAGCAACTGTAATAGCACCCTTTGTAGAATACTTAAAGCCGGTTGCTTTAACGTTATCAAGAACGATTGCCGCTTGGTTTGTACCGTGCATTTCGATACATTTATCAATAATTTTTCCTAACTGTTTCTTACCAACCTTATTTTGAATAATATCATCATTAGATTCGATAACAGTTTTGGTAGGATCTACAAGTTTAAAGCTCCATTCTAAATCGAAAGCAGTTTCAGGATTTGTTCTGTCAATAAATCCTAAATCTTGAGGAATAGATTCATTAAAGATTATAAAGCCAACGGTAGTCCAAACAAGTTTAGACTCGCCATTTTCGTTAGTCATACGAACTCTGATAGGAGCGTGAAGACCAACAACGCCATCGTTATAAGCCATAATTGCTTCGTTCTTATCACGGAACACCTTGTTTACGCCCTTTTCATCGGTCTTAACAAGTGTTAAGTAGTAAGAACCAAGTACCATGTCCTGTGTAGGAACGGTTACAGGCTTACCATCAGAAGGTTTGAGCAAGTTGTTAGCCGCAAGCATAAGGAAGCGAGCTTCAGTTTGTGCTTCTGCTGAAAGTGGCACGTGAACAGCCATTTGGTCACCGTCAAAGTCAGCATTATAAGCGGTACAAACAAGTGGGTGAAGCTTAAGAGCTTTACCTTCAACAAGAACAGGTTCAAACGCTTGAATACCCAAACGGTGAAGTGTAGGAGCACGGTTGAGAAGAACAGGATGTTCTTTAATAATCATTTCCAATGCATCCCAAATTTCAGTTGAAGCACGTTCAACCATTTTTCTTGCAGATTTAATATTTGTAACAGCCTTTGTTTCAACCAAACGCTTCATTACGAAAGGTTTAAAGAGTTCAAGAGCCATTTCCTTAGGAAGACCACATTGGTACATCTTAAGTTCAGGACCTACAACGATAACCGAACGACCTGAATAGTCAACACGTTTACCGAGAAGGTTTTGACGGAAACGACCTTGCTTACCTTTAAGCATGTCAGAAAGAGATTTAAGCGCACGGTTGTTAGGACCTGTTACAGGTTTGCCGCGTCTACCATTATCGATAAGAGCGTCAACAGCCTCTTGCAACATTCTCTTTTCGTTACGCACGATAATATCAGGTGCGCGAAGTTCCAAAAGTCTCTTAAGACGGTTGTTACGGTTAATAACTCTTCTATAAAGGTCATTAAGGTCACTTGTAGCGAAACGACCACCATCAAGTTGAACCATTGGACGAAGATCAGGTGGAATTACAGGAATTACATCCAAAATCATCCATTCAGGGCGATTGCCTGATTGACGGAAAGCTTCTAATACTTCGAGTCTCTTTAAAATACGAACACGCTTTTGGCCTGTTGCATTTTCGAGTTCTTCACGAAGTTCTTGGCAGGTTGCATCAAGATCGATTTCAGCGAGAAGTTCCTTAATGGTTTCTGCGCCCATACCTGCTTTAAAATCATCTTCGTATTTTTCGCGCATATCGCGGTATTGCTTTTCGTTTAAGAGTTGCTTTTTCTCAAGTGGGGTTGTACCTGGATCGGTAACAATGTATTGTGAGAAATAAAGCACTTGCTCTAACGCTTTAGGGGTAATATCAAGAACTAATCCCATACGTGAAGGAATAGTCTTGAAATACCAAATGTGAGAAACAGGAGCAGCAAGTTCAATTGTACCCATTCTCTCACGACGTACTTTAGCACGGGTTACTTCAACGCCGCAACGTTCACAAACCTTACCCTTATAGCGAATACGCTTATACTTACCGCAATGACATTCCCAGTCCTTTTGAGGTCCAAAAATGCGTTCGCAGAAAAGACCGCCTTGTTCAGGCTTTAAGGTACGGTAGTTAATAGTTTCAGGTTTTGTAACTTCACCGTGGGACCAGCTTCTAATTTGTTCGGGAGACGCAAGTCCAATTTTTATGGATTCAAATTCAATATCTACCATTTATCGTCCCTCCGTTATTCGTCAAAATTTTCTTCGCTTGTTTCATCAAAAGCGATTGCTTCACCATTTTCATCCTCAAGACCAAATCCTTCGAGACCGTCTACAACGGTTTCTTCTTCAAATTCGGTATTTTCAGGAATTGCAGGTGTGCCAAGTCCAATATCATCGTCATCATCAAAGGTTTGCTTAAGGTCGATTTCCTCATCGTACTTATCTAGAACCTTAACATCAAGACCCAATGATTGTAATTCTTTAATAAGAACCTTAAAGGATTCAGGAATACCAGGTTTTGGTATGTTTTGACCCTTAACGATTGCTTCATAAGTTTTAACACGGCCAACAACGTCGTCTGACTTAACAGTCAAGATTTCTTGTAATGTATAAGCCGCACCGTAAGCTTCAAGTGCCCAAACTTCCATTTCACCGAAACGTTGACCACCAAACTGTGCTTTACCACCGAGAGGTTGTTGTGTAACGAGTGAGTATGGACCGGTTGAACGAGCGTGAATCTTATCATCAACCAAGTGGTGAAGTTTAAGATAATACATATAACCAACAGTTACAGGATTATCGAATGGTTCACCTGTTCTACCATCAAATAATTGAGTTTTAGCATCCTCATTAAGTGGGATACGTGAAAAGTCAAGCGCAGCAGAATCTTTATTTTCATAACCTTCTGCCTTTGTTTGTGCTTCAGCCAAACGGAAGCATTCGCGAATGTCTTCTTCGTGTGCGCCGTCAAATACAGGTGTGCAAATATGCCAACCAAGAGCCTTTGCAGCGTAACCCAAGTGAACTTCAAGTACCTGACCGATATTCATACGGGAAGGAACGCCCAATGGGTTAAGAACGATATCAAGTGGTGTACCATCTGGTAAGAATGGCATATCTTCGCTTGGTAATATACGTGAAACAACACCCTTATTACCGTGACGACCCGCCATCTTGTCACCAACAGAAATCTTACGTTTTTGTGCAATATAGCAACGAACTACAACGTTAACACCAGGAGATAATTCAGAAGAGTTTTCTCTTGTGAACACCTTAACATCAACGATTGTACCGTATTCACCGTGTGGAACACGTAAAGAAGTATCTCTAACTTCACGTGCTTTTTCACCGAAGATAGCACGTAAAAGTCTTTCTTCAGCGGTAAGTTCGGTTTCGCCCTTAGGTGTAACCTTACCTACAAGAATGTCACCCGCGCTAACTTCAGCACCGATACGAATAATACCGCGTTCGTCCAAATCTTTAAGTGCATCTTCACCAACGTTTGGAATATCACGAGTAATTTCTTCAGGTCCAAGTTTAGTGTCACGGCATTCGATTTCATATTCTTCAATATGGATTGAAGTATAGATATCTTCACGAACTAAACGCTCGTTAATTAAAACAGCGTCTTCATAGTTGTAGCCTTCCCAAGTCATAAAGCCGATAAGCGCATTTCTACCAAGAGAAATTTCACCGCCTGAAGTTGCAGGACCATCAGCCAATACTTGTTTTTCTACAATTTCTTCGCCAACCTTAACTACAGGTTTTTGGTTGATACAAGTACCGTGGTTAGAACGCAAGAACTTAATGAGGTTGTATTCATCAATTTCGCCGTTTTTAGCGCGAACTTTAATTGTATCAGCGCTAACGTAGGTAACTGTACCTGGGCGTTTAGCAATTACAACAACGCCTGAATCAAGCGCTGCTTTATATTCCATACCGGTTGCTACGAATGGATTTTCAGGTTTGAGAAGTGGAACAGCCTGCTTCTGCATGTTTGAACCCATGAGCGCACGGTTGGTATCATCGTTTTCAAGGAACGGAATCATTGCAGTCGCAACCGAAACAACCATCTTTGGTGAAACGTCCATAAATTCTGCACGTTTTGCTTCAACTTCTTGGAAGCCTTCGCGGAAACGGGTGTTAACCTTTTTGTTAATAAAGTAACCGTTTTCATCTAATGGTTCGTTTGCCTGTGCTACAACATAATCATCTTCTTCATCAGCAGTCATATAAACTACTTCGTCAAGCACCTTGCCATCAACAACCTTACGGAAAGGAGTTTCAATAAATCCGTACTTATTGATTTTTGCAAAGGTAGCAAGATAAGAAATAAGACCGATGTTAGGACCTTCAGGTGTCTCAATAGGACACATACGGCCGTAGTGTGTATAGTGAACGTCACGCACTTCGAATGAAGCACGGTCTCTTGACAAACCGCCAGGACCGAGCGCTGACAAACGGCGTTTATGAGTAAGTTCAGAAAGTGGGTTTGTTTGGTCCATAAATTGTGAAAGTGGGGAAGAGCCAAAGAACTCTTTAATCGCTGCCACAACAGGACGAATATTTATAAGAGATTGAGGAGTAATATTATCCGCATCTTGTGATTGTAATGTCATCTTTTCGCGAACAACACGTTCCATACGGGAAATACCAATACGGAATTGGTTTTGCAAAAGTTCGCCAACTGAACGAATGCGGCGGTTGCCCAAATGGTCAATATCATCTATTGCGCCAACATTGTGTGGGAGACCTAAGAAATAGCTGATTGAAGCGAAAATATCATCAACGCAAATGCTCTTAGGAATAAGATTGTCCGCATTTTCAAGAATTGCTTCTTTTAATGCTTCCTTATCGGTGTTGTTTTCGATAAGTTCTTTAAGACAAGCAAAAGAAACTGCTTCGTTGATGCCTTTTTCATCAAGTTCAGCTAATTCTTCAGCAGTAAAGTCCACGAAGTCTTGGAGGTTTACCATTCCGTTAGATAAAACCTTAACTTCTGATTTATTGCCCTCGCTATCCATTACACTTATATAAACTTGGCTAACACCTTTAGCTTCAATAAGTTCAGCAAGTTCGCGTGAAACGGTTGTATCAACATCGGCGATAATTTCACCTGTCATACTATCAACAACAGGGCGTGACAAAACAGCCCCTTTAATACGAGAGGAAATATTTAACTTCTTATTGTATTTATAACGGCCAACCCTTGAAATATCATAACGGTGAGCATCGAAGAAAAGTTGTTCAATATAAGTTTGAGCACCTTCTACTGTTACAGGCTCACTTGGGCGGAGCTTTTTATAAACTTCAATCAAAGCATCTTCAACTGTTTTGGTATCATCAACTGCTAAAGTTGCTTCTAATCTTTCATCATCGCCAAAAAGTTCGCGAATTTGGTCGTTAGTGCCAACACCTAAAGAACGAATAAAGGTAGTTAAAGGCAACTTACGGTTTTTATCAATCCTTACATAAAGCGCATCGTTAACCGAAGTTTCATATTCAAGCCATGCGCCACGATTAGGGATAATTGTGGAGGAATAAAGCCTTTTACCTGTTTTTTCATCAATCTTTTCTGCGTAATATGCACCTGGTGAACGAACCAACTGCGAAACAATAGCACGTTCAGCGCCGTTAATAACGAATGTGCCCGATTCGGTCATAATCGGGAAATCACCCATTGAAACTTCGCTTTCCTTAATTTCGCCTGTTTCAGTGTTCACAAGACGAGCAGTAACGCGCAAGGGAGCTGCATATGTTGCATCTCTTGCTTTACATTCAGTAACATCATACTTTGGCTTTTCGTCTAAACGGTAATCAACAAAACTTAATTGAAGATTTCCGCTATAGTCAGTAATAGCCGCCATATCTCTGAATACTTCTTTGAGGCCTTCCTCAACAAACCATTTGTATGAATCCTTTTGAATTTCAATAAAGTTAGGCATATCGATAACTTCATTGATTTTAGAGAATGTCATACGAGTGTTTTTACCTAATTGTACAGGTTTAACCATTGAATTTGGCTCCATAGGTTTTTAATCACTCCTCCATATTATTTACGGCACATTTAGTACCGAAAGTACACTTTAGACAGTAGATATTGTGATTATTTCGAAAAATGTTTAATTTTAGCATTTTTGAAATTGGCGCACAATCCCCCATCTTCATAGTAAGTTATAATTATAAAACAATTTTTACCATAAGTCAAGCACTTTTTTGAAAAAATTTTTATTTTTAATTACGCATTAAAAATTACGCATTAAAACAAAAATCCACCCAATGGTGTGCACACTTAACGGAAAAATTATAGTTAGTTGGTTTATAATTGCTCCGCTGTAAACAAATAAGTAACCCCGACAGATTCAAGAAGAGTCTGTCGGGGTTACTTTTATTCTGTTCGATAAATTTAAGTTTGTTGATAAAAATCATCAAGAAACCATATCTGTAAGTGGAACCGAAATATTCACAAGTTTACCTACAGGGCACTCTATGCAAAACAACTCATTGGAAGCATAGAAAGTTTCCCATCCGTTTGACTTTTCGCAAAATTCACGAAAACTAATTGTAGGTTGCGTGTTAAGCCATTCACGAACATTATAATACGATTCGATATCCGCATAACTGTCACTGGGTATAAATGCAAAATGCAGCTCTCCACCATATTCTGACACTTTATATGAACCTATAAAGAACACATTTTCAGATATTTCCTGCACGTCTGTTTGCAGATTAAAATAGTAAATGTGAACTGTTTTTGCCTTTATGGATTTATAATCGGGCGTTCTTGCCTTCCACGCAGCCTTAGCATCTTCCTTGGTTTTGAAGCACCCCAAAACAATCGGTGACTGATAAATATTATCTTCTTTTACTTCCGGAACGGAAACCATTACATACATTGGCATTGCGTATTTGTGAATGTGCCTGATTACTTCATTTTGCATTGTTATTCGCTCCTCTGATAAATTCTCATTTATCTTTCTGCTTTATTGCCAGTTTCGCCTTTGTATTACAAAAGGCACAGGGCAAAGCCCATGCCCCTAAGGTTGCACGCATCCAAAGGCTCCCTCCGGGAGGGAGCTGGCGCCGTAGGCGACTGAGGGAGAGCTCGTTACAAGAAAGTTAGTACAAGTCTAAAGTTACGCAGGCTCCTTCCGTCACAGCTACGCCGTGCCACCTCCTCTCGGAGGAAGGCTTTTCGTTAGTTCCATTATAACACAAATCGGCAGAGAAAACAAGTTCTCTGCCGAAATTTTTGTGTCTGTCATTTCTCCGCTAAGAATGCAGAGAGAAACGGGTGGATTTTTTATTTTTAGTATGCTTTGCCCCAATAGAGCATCTTTTTAGCAGGCTTGCCACAGCAAACACAAGTGTCGCCCAAAGATTCTTGTTCAAAAGGAATACAGCGTGAGGTTACACCTGCGATTTCCTTCAACTTGTCTTCACACTCACGGTCACCGCACCACATAGCGCGAATAAATCCGGGTTTGTTGTCAGCGATTTCTTTCATTTCTTCGAGGTTGTGTGCATCATAGGTCATGCTTTCTCTACGAGCGAGTGCCTTATTGTAAAGACCTTGTTGAACTTCTTTCAAAAGTTCAGGAATTTTTGTTTCCAACTCATCAAGGCTTACAACAACCTTTTCACCATTGTCGCGGCGAACTGCAACACAAACATTGTTTTCAATATCTTTAGGGCCAAGTTCTATACGAAGCGGAACACCCTTCATTTCGTATTCCGAGAATTTCCAACCGGGTGACTGTTCACTTAAATCAATCTTAGCACGGCAAACCTTACCAATTCTTTGAGCAACTTCACTTGCTTTTTCAACAACGCCTTCTTTGTGAGTAGCAATTGGAATAACAACTGCTTGAATTGGCGCAATCATTGGAGGGAGTACCAAACCGCTATCGTCACCGTGGGTCATAATAACCGCACCGATAAGACGGGTAGTTGTACCCCAAGAGGTTTGGAAAGGATAAACCGCATTATTATTTTTATCGGTATAAGTAATATCAAACGCTCTTGCAAAACCATCACCAAAGAAGTGAGAAGTTCCGCTTTGCAAAGCTTTACCATCGTGCATAAGCGCTTCAATAGTATATGTATCTTCAGCACCTGCAAAACGTTCTTTAGCAGTTTTTACACCTTTTACTACAGGCATTGCAAGATATTCTTCCGCAAATTTTGCGTAAATGTTGAGCATTTGGATTGTTTCAGCCTCTGCTTCCTCGTGGGTAGCGTGAAGAGTGTGGCCTTCTTGCCACAAGAATTCACGAGAGCGTAAAAAAGGTCTTGTAGTCTTTTCCCAACGAACAACGCTACACCATTGGTTATAGAGTTTTGGCAAATCGCGGTATGAATGAACAATATTCTTAAAATGGTCACAGAACAAGGTTTCAGAGGTAGGTCTTACACAAAGACGTTCCTCGAGTTTTTCGTTACCGCCGTGTGTTACCCAAGCAACCTCAGGCGCAAAGCCTTCAACGTGGTCCTTTTCCTTTTGCAAAAGGCTTTCGGGAATAAACATTGGCATATATACATTTTCGTGGCCCGTTTCTTTGAAAAGACCATCCATCAACTTTTGAATATTTTCCCAAATAGCATAGCCGTAAGGACGGATAATCATACAACCTTTAACCGAAGCATAATCAATAAGTTCCGCCTTAATACAAACGTCGGTATACCATTTCGCAAAATCTTCCTCCATAGAGGTTATAGCTTTAACTAATTTTTCTTTAGCCATAAAAAGAGTGCCGCAGCACCCATTCCCACCTTTCGTAAGACAATATCCTCACATATTATATTATAATTTCATAAATTTTGCAACTTTTTTTTAATATAATAAAAAAGTATTGACAAATCGGCAATTTCCACATATTATTTGATTATACCAAATATTTTTTAGGAGGCCATTTATGATATTTGATAAAATTAAAGAAATTCTCGCTGAACAACTCGGTGCTGACGCTGAAGAAATGACAATGGACACTAACATCGCCAAGGACTTAGGCGCTGACAGTTTAGATGTTGTTGAGCTTTTAATGTCTATTGAAGATGAATTTGAAGTTGAAATTCCCGATGAAGAAATTGAAAACATTAAAACTATCGGCGAACTTGTTAATTACATAAAAGCAAACAGTTAAATAAAAACAGGCGAATGTTCGCCTGTTTTTTAATGTAAAATGCAAAATGTAAAATGTGAAATTTCGGTGTCGCGTTGCGACATATAAATCGGTCGGCAAAGCCGACACATTAATTTTACACTTTACACTTTACACTTTACATTTTACATTCAAATAGGAAAACAGCCAAGGCGAACCTTGGCTGTTTTTTTATTATTTAGAAATTAGTCCATTAAGGTTAAATCTCTTGTAGCGAGAATTTCTTTAACTTTAATGTAGTCTCTAATGTCAAATTGACCATCACGGTTTGTATCAACGATACATTCGTTTGCTTCGTAACGTGTACGAGCACGTGTGTACCAGTTAGCTACATAAGCAAGGTCAGTAGCATCTATCCAACTGTCACCGTTAACGTCGCCTTGTACGTTAGCAACATTAGCAACTTCAGCAAAACCTGTGTATTCGGTAACATTGTCGTAACGGTAGGTTTCGATTTCTACGATAGCGAAGTTAAGAGATTGGCCTGACTTGTTGTTTGCAACTACGCGAACAGCAGTACATTCGATATCTGCGAATGTAAATGTTACTGAGTTAACATTTGATAAAGTTTGACCGTTTTCTACGCGAGTATCATCCTTATTAGGAACTACACTTGCTACACGAATCCAACCATCGTTAGTGAGAACTTCTGCAACATATTCGTCAGGTCTCTTTTCTGGTTCGTAATGTGAAAGTTTGAGATCGATAGTGTTAATGGTGTAAGCTTTATCGTAGATTACGGTAAAGTTAGCAAGACCGTTAACATAGTTACTAACTGCACGATCAGAACTCTTTGCTGCATAACCATTAGTAACGTAACGTACTGGATAGCCATCAGCATATGTAGCCCAGTTTGTGTTAGATGATGTTACTTTTTGATTTAATGCAAAGTTTGTAGCAGAAACAGGAATCACAGCGTCTCCTGTACCTGCAGTAATACCTGTGTAAGTTACGCCTTCAATATAACGAGTCTTAAGTTCACTAAGTGAGAAGTAAGCAGCGTTAGAACCTGCTTCGTTTGCAATTACACGAATAGAACTTGATGTTTCGGTTGGGAAATACAAATTAAGTTCGCTTCCCTTAGCTGGTTGTGCATCAAGGTGAACTTCAGCAACACGCTTAAATTCGCCATTAGGTAATAATACTTCAACTGCTAAGTCCTTAACTGACATATGTTCTGCTGTATCCCACAACAAAATAACAGTGTTAAGTGTTGTAGGAGCAGCAAAGTTAAGTTGTAACCAAACATTTTGAGAATCAAATTTAGATAATGTTCTTGTACCATTAGTAGGATTATCATAAAGCGCTCTAAGTGTACCAGCTGAGTGAACGGTACCGTTAGTAGAAGCTGATAAAGCTAAGGTTGAAGATTTGATAGTTGAACTTGGGTTAGTTGAGTTTTTCTTCATTGGAAGATTAATTGCATATGTGCCGTTCTTTGGAGCCATTATGCCTGTGTAAGAATATACACAAGAACTATAGTAAGCATCCAATTCACTCCATGCAACATATTGTGTACCAAACATCTTGAATGAAATACGTACACCGTAAGCTTCAACATCAGGGAATGTGATTGTTGAAACTACTTTACCGTTTTGAGTCCATTCAATTGCTTCTTCAAGGTGAACTTCAGCAACGCGAACCCAGTCGCCGTTTTCTACCTTAACATCAATTGCATAATCGTTTTTAATATTGTCTTTGTGTGTTAAGTGTTTTGTAGCCCAACCAATATCTACACTGTTGATAACTTTCTTATCAAATTCGAAGTACATCCAACTTTCTGTATCAAGTGTACCTACTGCTTCAAGGTAATTGTCATACTTGCCGTCGAACACATTACCCCATACAGAGGATGTTATACTTGGATCTGCTTTAGATACAAATGCTGCTTTACCGTCGTTCCAAGCAGCCCAGTCGTTAGCCGCAGCTCTATACCATGCAAGATAGTTATCAGATCTTGTTACAGAAACAGCAGTACCTTCAACTGTTGCAGCAGCAATACCTGTGTAATCTTTTGCTTCTATAGTTGGGTTGTTGTAAATTTGAACTTCTGAGAAAGAAGCATATGTGCTACTTTCTTGATTTGTAGCATCAACTTTAATGCGAACAGCAGTAGCTTTAACAGCTTCAAAATAAACAGGAACTAATTGTTTCTTTTGAGTTACTTCAAGATTATGAAGTTCTGCAACACGTTTCCATTGACCATTTACTTTTACTTCAACAGCAACGTCTTTGAATGCATAGTTTGCAATGTCTACTGTGTTGTCTGCATAAAGGTTAACGTTATTGATTTTCTTTGCAGAAGCAAAGGTAAAGTCAATATATGTTTCTTTATCATCGTTTTGGTTAGCGTATGTTAAAGAACGAGTATCAAAATCGTTATCATTAATAGCTGAAAGTGGACCTGTGTTGCCTTCAACGTTGCTATTATTTGCGGTAACTTCTGCATCTAAAGCATAGTTTACATAGCCTGTTGCAACTTCTGTAGTGTCGCCGCTCATTTCGCGGAGAGCTTTGATATTGTTTTCGGTCATAGTCCAATATTGATAGTTATCAGACCATGCTTCTTCACCGTTAGCTCTTTTAGCACCGCTTGTATCTGTTACAAAAACAGCGGTATTTTCCATATAGTCGTTGAATGAAGCGATCATTACAACACGTGGAGCTTTTGCAGCGTTTAATGCAACGTTCCAGTTATTTTGGTAAGTTTGGCCTTCTCTTCTGCTAGTGTTGATATTACCCTCTGAATGAGAGTGACCAGGACATACAGTTACAACTTCTGCGTCATATACTGCTGCGCCGCTGCTATTAGCGTTGTTGCACCAGTTGTATGAACCTTGTTCACCGTCACCAGAATGACGAACTGCAAATTTACTAAGAGCAGTTGTTGAATCGTCTAAGCTATTCTCGAGGGCAGGATTGTTAAGTGGATTATTATCCCAGTCGAACAATGTAAGAAGTGGCTTACCATCGAATACATAATAGTCATCGCCAATTTCTTCATCGTTAAGGAACATATCTATAACGCCTTGAGCTTGCCATTCAGCAGCTTCTTTGATTGTGAAATCTTCTGTGTCTAAAAAGCTTGCTTTGCCACGAAGTTTATCATATGTACCAACAGATACAGCATATCTAATCTTCCAAGAATGAGTGTCATTCCAATCAGAAAGATGTTGAGCAAAAAGTTTAGCGTAGTTTACGCTCCAGCAGTTGCCAGCAGAGCCTTTACCCCAACCGTAAGCAACTTTATCAGTTAAACCACCGTTTGTGCAATCGAACAAAACAAAGTCGATACCAACTTTTGCCATTTGTTCAATATAGAAATCAATAATATCTTCGTTACCAGCAAAAGGTACGCCGTAGCTACCATCAGGTAACAAAGCTTTGTAACCAACTGGTTTTGAATTTGGATCAGAAAAACGGTTTTCCCAATATTCATCACAGTTGTAAGGAGTATACCAGATACCCACATCTGTAGCTTTACCGTTAGCGTTTGTTACGATAACATCTTCAGCAGATACTGTTGCTAAAGCAGATCCGATGCAAGTAAAGATTACTGCAAACGCTAAAAGACATGCTACGATTTTTTTGAAATTTTTAGCAATTTTCATTTGAAAGCTCCCTTCAAATAATTTTTTTTGCGAAAATAACAAATCATGCCGAACAAATCCCCATTTTGTCCAACACTCACTATTATTTTCATTCAATTCATAATGGATCACATACATTATAACATTACTGTTAAAATTTTGCTATCGTAAATAATTACAAAGTATTTTTAAAATTTTTGTGCATTTTACACAAACGCTTGTTTTCATATACATTATATATGGATAGAATATAAACAAACCACAATTTAAAAAACGGGCGAAGAATTTTCGCCCGTTTTGCTATACATTATATATATTTATATGTAGCTTTGCCGTTTTTAATTTCAACATTAACCTTACCGTGTTTTGTAAAGAGTACGGCATTTATATTTTCAACTCCTTCGGCGTGAGGATTAAACTCTACACCCTCATCGGTAACCTTTAAGCCAATTACATACTCAACAATAAAGGAAATAAGACCCGATGACCAACCGTGACAAAGTGAATGGCGGAAACCTTTATAACAATATGCACCAAAGTCGCCGTGGATATCCTTTTGCCCTTCTTTAGGGAATTCATCAATTCTACCTGTATTTTGAAGCCATTCAAGGTCGAAATCTTCCCAAAATGTTGTAGCTCCGCGTGAAAGCATCGCACCAAAGTATTGTTTTATCATTTGAAGCATATTCTTACCGCCCGACAACGCATCGGCAGTTAAGATATAGTACGCCATAAAGGTTGAAAAACCTTGAGCGCCGTTCTTTTCTAAAAATTCGTTTTCTTTCTCAGCATCTCTTCCTGCTAAAATTTGGAAAGCTCGAACCTGTTTTGTAGCACTTTCCTTTTTAAGATAAGGTGACAACTTTCTTATAATATTACGGCAGGTTTCGTTTTCTTCAACCTTTAAGAAAGATTTCGCAGCCATTATTATTACCGCCGCTGTACCTGTAACCGCTTCTTCGGTTTCATATGTCGGCCAGTCAAGGAAAAATTCCATAAATGCGTTTTCGCTAAAGTCCATTGTGCCATCTTCAGCGATACATTTATCAAAACGCTCAAGAATGATTTTTGCCCAATCGCTGTTTTTTGCAAAATATTCTTTATCATTTAAAAGCGCACAATAATCGCAAAGATTGATAATCCACCAAGCCGAATATGTTGGTATTCCGTTAACCCAATCAGTATCGGGTGTTTCATCGCGCAAAAACGAAAGTGAATTTGTTACATTTTTATTTTTGCCGTAAAGATAAACCGAGTTTAAAATTTCTTGGTGTAAGTCGCCGCACCAAACAAGGCGGTCACGCTTAATACCGTCCCAAATATAACCATTTTGGAAATTGAGTTTTAATGTATAAGCGGCAGTTTCAATAATTTTGTTTAATTCCTCATCACTTGTAGTGATATAACCCTCATCTTCAATCAAAGGCAACTGACTTACCGCAAAAATGTTTTTAATAAGAGCCGGTTTTTCGCTTAAAAGTTCAACACGCGCAAAACGGAAACCTGTAAGACCGTAAAACGCATCTGACATCATAGAAACTTTAATATTAAAATCTCGTGGGGTATGGTCATTAGTAGCGTTCTTTTCGCCAATAGAAGAACAAGCCTCACTTACAGACTCACCAAAAGTTATGCGAAAATCCGCAGTAGGTGCTTCAGCATCGCGGCAAACGATACGCAAACTGCCGCACATTTCCTTCCCAAAGTCAAGCAAAACATAAGAGCCTTTACCGGTAAACTTTGCGCAGTTTTCGGTCATAAAAGAAACACAAGCGGGTTTGTCCTTTAAAAGTTCTTCACATTTTTCTACATTTTCATATTTAACAATTTTTACAGGTATGTGTTTTTCCTTTACCATTGTAAAATCGTCATTCTTCCAATATTCAGTCATAATATCCTCCGATTATTTACAAAAGCTTTCAACGTATCGGTCTATCGCTTCTTTAATTATTTTTAAAGCGGTTTCTCTGTCGCTAACTTCATTAACAGCGGTTTCCTTGTTTTCAAGGTTTTTATAAACTGTAAAGAAATGGCGCATTTCATCAAAAACGTGTTTTGGAAGTTGGTCAATGTTAGTATATTGATTATAGTTTGGATCGTTAAACGGAATTGCTATAATCTTTTCATCGTTTCTGCCGTTATCTATCATAGAAATAACACCTATCGGATACGCCTTTACCAAAGTCAACGGCTCAAGCGGTTCCGCGCAAAGCAAAAGAACATCAAGCGGGTCGCCGTCATCACCATAAGTACGAGGTATAAAACCATAGTTCGCTGGATAGTGAGTAGAAGTATATAATATACGGTCAAGGATTATATATCCTGTTTCCTTATCAAGTTCGTATTTCTTTTTGCTACCTTTAGAAATTTCTACAACACAAAGAAAATCTTCAGGAGAAACTCTTTTAGGTGAAACATCGTGCCATAAATTTGACATATTAAATCCCCTTTCGGTTCAGTTTTATTTGATTGTATCACACAAGTTCTTTAAAAGCAACTTTTTAATTATTAAATTATTATATATTTAGCAACGCGCGGTTCGAATCACTACATAATTTATAATTCGTGCCGTAGGCACACCGAAACTTTTATCTCTTATCTATTATCTTTTATCTGGAAAAGTCGTTTATATTTTTTAGAGAATAGATAAGAGAGAAGAGACAATAGAGAAAAGTACAAAAAGAAAAAGCCGCCTTACAGCGACTTTTCTTTTTGGCTGGGGAATAGGGATTTTTCCGAGCGCAACGCGCGGTTCGAATCACTACATAATTTATAATTCGTGCCGTAGGCACACCGAAACTTTTATCTCTTATCTATTATCTTTTATCTGGAAAAGTCGTATATATTTTTTAGAGAATAGATAAGAGAGAAGAGACAATAGAGAAAAGTACAAAAAGAAAAAGCC
>JAZNCS010000030.1:0-16667 GCA_045587685.1 Acutalibacteraceae bacterium | reverse complement strand
GCTATAATCATATAGCATAGATTTTTAGGAGGTGATGGGATGAAGATTACTCCAAAAGTACATAATTATATTATGTATGCTTTGGTAGCACTTTTAACGGTTGCATTAGTTGTTAGTGTTGTTATTATAAATAATAAAAATAACAAAATTGAAGATATTAATAAAAAAATAGCGGCCAACAATATTTTGATTGGTGAAGAAGAAATTAATATCGCTGAAATTAAAGCTCAACTTAAAGATAAAACAAAAGCAAATCAAGAACTTGAGCAAAAATTAGCCGAAGCACAAGCAGCTAAAGAAAAACTTGAAGCTGAAAACGCAAAACTAAAAACAGAAATTGCAAACTTAAAAGCTGAAAAACAGGCTGGGGTGAATAATCTTGTTAATAATTCACCCCAATCTTCAACACCTTCTACCGATAAAGTTTGCTATCTGACTTTTGATGACGGCCCATCTGATAATACTTTAGAAATTCTTAAAATTTTAAAAAGATATAATGCTAAGGCGACATTTTTTGTTATAAACACAAAGGATATTGACTATGTAAAACAAATACATAGTGAAGGCCATACAATAGGACTTCATTCTTATACCCATAAATACAATGTAATTTATGCTAACAGTACTGCTTATTATGCCGATTTAAATCAAATTTCGGCAAGGGTTCAAGAACTTACGGGTGTAAAGTCCACTGTTATCCGTTTTCCAGGCGGCGGTAGTAATGGAGTAAGCAAACAGTATTGTAAAGGTATAATGACATTTTTAACAAAGTCGGTTTTGGCTAACGGATATTCTTATTTTGATTGGAACGTTTCTTCGGGAGATGCCGAATCAAATAATGTACCTTATACTACAATAAGGGATAATGTTTTATCACAGGCTAAAAATAAGAATTCTATTTGTGTGTTGTTTCACGATTCTTCCGCTAAGGCCTCTACTGTTCAAGCTTTACCGGAAATTATTGAAGGACTTAAAGCTCAAGGTTTCACTCGTTTTGAAGGTTTGACACCTGAGAGTTACGGTTATCATCATAGAGTATCAAACTAATTTCTTGACAGTTTAATTTTTTAAAGTTACAATAAGTAGGTAGAAATACCTACTTGTTTTTTTGAGGTGACATTTTGAAGATAAAGGCAAATGCGAAAATTAACCTATCCCTTATGATTAAAGGAAAAAGGGAAGATGGATACCATTTAATTGATACTGTTATGCAGTCTATTAGCCTTTTTGATGAACTTGAAATCGAAAAAGCGGAAAATATAACACTTGTTTGTGATAATAGCGAAATTGATGGCGAAAAAAATATTGCATATCGTACGGCAGTTGTATTTTTTAAAGAAACTGAAATTAAAGGCGGCGCTAAAATCAAAATAAAAAAGAATATACCTGCTGCGGCGGGTTTGGGCGGCGGAAGCGCTGATGCTGCGGCGGTATTGGTTGCTTTAAATACTCTTTATAATGCAAATCTTTCTTATGAAAAACTTTGCGAGTTGGGCTTAAGGCTTGGTGCCGATGTGCCTTTCTTTATAAAGGGTGGTTGCCAAAGAGCAGAGGGAATTGGTGAAATATTAACCATTCATAAACCTTTGCAAAAAGGGTATTTTGTTTTAGCAAAAGGAGAAACAAAACCTTCTACTAAACAAATGTATGAGATAATTGATAACAAACCAACTTGTTTGGTTGATACAAAAAAAGTTATTCAAGCAGTAAAGTGTAATGATTTAAAATTGCTTTCAAACTGTATGGAAAATGCTTTTGAAACTGTATGGAGCGAAAGTAAGATTAAGCAAAAACTTTTATCTTTTTCACCTTTGGCTGTATCTCTTTCGGGAAGTGGACCTACTTGGTTTGCTTTGTTCGAAGAAGAAAGCAAGGCGCAAAGTGTTTTAGAAGAATTGAAAAAAGAAAATATAGACTGTTTTGTTTGTGAGCCTTTAGAAAAAGCGCTAATATTTGAATAAAATTTTCAACTCCTGTTAATATTCTTTTTGAAAGATATTAAAGGAGTTAATTTTATGTTTAAAATTTCAAGAAAAAGGTTAGAAATAGCTTTGGCTTTAGGACTTATTAGCGCAATTCTTTTATCGGTGTCAAGTTTTAATGCAAGTTGTGATGATTTAAGAACTAATATATTGCGGTTACATATTATCGCAAATTCTGATTCAAAAGAGGACCAAGCCTTAAAATTAAAGGTAAGGGATGAGATTTTAGAAAAAACAGGCAATCTTTTTGTGGAAACTAAAAATTTATCCGATGCAAAAGAAAAGGCTGAAAGTTCGCTTGAAGAGTTTGAGAGTATTGCAAACCAAGTGATTTTAGAAAATGGATATTCTTATACTGCGAAAGCAAGAGTAGGTAATTCTAATTTTAACACAAGAGAATATGACGATTTCACATTACCTGCTGGGGAGTATCCCTCGTTAATTATTACCTTAGGCGAGGGAAATGGTCAAAATTGGTGGTGTGTTGTATATCCTGCAGTGTGTGTACCTGCGGCTTCAAAACACGAATTAAAAGAGTCTACAAAAGATAAAAGTGCTAAAATTGCTCAAAACCCAAGAAGATATGTTATGCGCTTTAAAACAGTAGAAATTTATGAAAAAATAAAAAATTTATTAAATAAGTAAAAAATACTTGCATTTTTCAAAATTTTGTGATATTATTGATAGGCTAAAAGATTGAAAGGGGTGACAATGATGAAAGAAGGTATTCATCCACAGTATGAAAAGGTAACAATTAAGTGCGCTTGTGGTGCGGAGTTTGAAACACGCTCTACAAAAAAGGACATTCGTTTGGATATTTGTTCAAAATGTCATCCATTTTTTACTGGTAAGCAAAAATTGGTAGACACCGGTGGACGTGTTGATAGATTTAAAAAGCGTTTTAATTTGGATAAATAATCACCTTTATTTCCGCAATCGCCAAAAAGGCGGCTGCGGAATTTTTCATTTTAACGTAAGGGGGGATTTGAATGGAAAGTTATTTAACAGTTTTTGAAGAAAATGTTTCCGAGTTTTGCGAAAAACGTTCGCGCTTTATTGCAACACTTAGACATTGTGAAACAGAAGAAGAAGCAGTTGCTTTTTTAGAAGAAATGCGAACTAAATATTGGGATGCGAAACATAATGTTTTCGCCTTTAATGTCGAAAAAGGTAGAACCTTGAGATTTTCTGATGATGGTGAACCTCACGGGACAGCAGGAAAACCGATTTTAGATGTTATTGTAGGCTCGGGTCTTACTGATATTGCAATAGTAGTAACTAGGTATTTTGGCGGCGTTTTATTAGGTACCGGCGGACTTGTAAGGGCTTATTCAAAGTCGGCTAAAGACGCTATTGAAAGTGCCCAAATATATGAAATGATTCCATCGTTAGAGTATGAAACTGTTTGCGAATATACTGACCATTCAAAACTTGAAAATTTAATCGTTACTTGTGGCGGTAATATTATTAATACCGATTTTACTGATAAGGTAAAGGTGAGTTATGTTTTTATAAAAAAAGATACGGACAGTTTTTTGAAAAAACTTTGCGAAAACTTTTCGGCAAGACTTACAGCAACCGAAATTTGCGAAAAAATGTCACCTTTTAAAAAATTTATAGAAAAATAAAGGTATTTTAATATTTTTGTCTAACAAATAGTATATAGGGGGCGTTTTAATGCAAAATGTAAGAGAAATTACCGAAAATAATGAAAAGTTAATTTTAAGCGAATACGCCTCACTGGTTGTTAATTCAAAGGGTAGAAAAAAATTCGAAGAAAAATGTGAACTTAGAACCGATTATCAACGTGATAGAGATAGAATAATTCATTCTAAAGCGTTTAGAAGACTTAAACATAAAACACAAGTCTTTTTATCGCCTGAGTCGGACCATTATAGAACAAGATTAACCCACACACTTGAGGTTTCGCAAATTGCGCGTACTGTCTCACGTGCTTTAAGGTTAAACGAAGATTTAACCGAAGCGATTGCTTTGGGACACGATTTGGGCCATACTCCTTTTGGACATGCAGGGGAAAGGGCGTTAAACGAAATAGCAAATTGTGGTTTTACCCATTTCGACCAAAGTGTTAGGGTTTGTGAAAAGTTAGAAAAAGGCGGCAAGGGTTTAAATTTAACCTACGAAGTGTTAAATGGTATTGAAAAGCATACTCGCGGTGAGTTTGCCAACACATTAGAGGGAAAAATAGTTCGCTTTGCAGACCGTATTGCTTATATAAATCACGATATTGATGATGCTATTCGCGCAGGTGTTATTTCGGCAAACGATTTACCTTGTGAAATAGTAAGTGCATTAGGAAACTCTAAAAGCGAAAGAATTAACACACTTGTAAAATCAATAGTCGATAACAGTAAAGAAGATATTGTAATGGATGAAAAGGTTGAAAAATATTACCTTGCGCTTCACGAATATTTGTTTGAAGCGGTTTATAAAAATCCTGTTGCAAAATCGGAAGAGGAAAAGGTTTTAGGAATAGTTGAAGGCTTATTTAATTATTTTAAAGCAAATCCTAAAAAACTTTCAGACGAATATTTGAAAATATATGAGCAAGAGGGTGCCGACAGGGCAATTTCCGATTATATTGCGGGTATGACCGACCATTACGCAATAACAATATATTCGAATATTTATATACCAAAAGCTTGGTCAATTTAAAAAAAGGAGGGGATTTTTACGGCAATACCTGAAGATATTATAAACGAAATTAAATACCGAAATGATATTGAATCAGCTATTTCGCAGTATGTTACATTAAAACGTAGAGGTAAAAATCTTGTGGGTCTTTGCCCGTTTCATAGTGAAAAAACCCCTTCGTTTACTGTCTACCCCGAAAACGGTTCATTTTATTGTTTTGGTTGCGGTGTTGGCGGCGATGTTTTTACCTTTACCGGCTTAATAAATAATTTAGATTATATTGAATCCGTAAAACTATTGGCTGAACGCTCCGGTATAGCGCTTCCGCAAGATGGTTATGATGATTCAATGCAACGCCTAAAAAATACCATATACGAAATTAATAGGGAAACGGCTAAATTTTTTCATAACTATTTAATGAGTGAGCAGGGCAAATGGGCGCTTGAATATTATTTAAAAAGAGGGCTTAATCTTAAAACTATTAAGCATTTTGGTTTGGGTGCTGCGCCTGATAGTTGGGACGCACTTTTAAAACATTTAAAATTAAAAGGTTTTACTTTAGAAGAAATGCTTACTGCAAACGTTATAACAAAAAACTCAAGCGGAAAGTGCTATGACCGTTTTAGAAAAAGATATATGTTCCCAATTATAAATATAAGAGGGAATGTGGTTGCTTTTAGTGGTCGTGCTATAGCGGAAGAAGAAAAACAGTTTGGTAAGTATGTTAATACAACCGATACTCCCGTTTACAAAAAGAGTGATAACCTTTTTGGTATTAACTTTGCTAAAAATTGTTGTAGCGAAAGGGTTATTTTGGTAGAAGGAAATATGGACGTTATAAGCCTTCACCAAGCGGGTTTTGAAAATACTGTAGCTCCTTTGGGAACAGCATTTACTAAAGAACAGGCGAATTTGTTAGCAAGATATACTAAAGAAATTGTGCTTATGCTTGATGCCGATGCGGCGGGTCAAAAAGCCGTACGTAGAGCATCGCAAATACTTGAAAACACGGGCCTTTCGGTTAGAGTTGTTGTTATTCCTGACGGCAAAGACCCTGATGAATATATAAAGAAAAACGGCGCGGATAGATTTAAGGCGTTACTTGAGGGCGCTGTAAGTGATATGGAATATAAATTGCTTACTGCCGCCGCGGATATAGACCTTAATTCTGATGACGGTAAACTAAAATATTTATCCCTTGCGGCTGAAATAATTTCAACTACTGATGATGTTATGGCGAGAGATATTTATATTGGTAGACTTTGTGAAAAATATGGTGTTTCACGAATTGCACTAACCACAAAGGTTGAAGAATTCCGCAAGAAAAAATATCGCCAAAAACAAAAAAGTGAAATAAATGAGATTATTCACCCAAAGTTTACGAAAGACGATATTAATCCCGAAAAACGAAGGTCATTAAGAGGGACTGCGGCGGAAGAAACTTTAATTGCGGTTCTTTTGCAACACCCTGATTTTTATACTTTTGCTAAGGAAAGAATTAGTCCCGAAAAGTTTATAACCACCTTAAACAAAAGAATTTATGAAATAATAATAAATAAACTTGATTCGGGTGGTGCACTTGATATTTCAGTATTTGCGCAACTTCTAACTCCTGCGGAAGTAGGGTATTTGGTTGCTTTACAAAACGGCGATAAAGCGGTTGAAAACGCAAAAACTGTATTAAAAGATTGCATAGAGGTAATATTAGAAGAAGAAATGCTTTTAAATGGCTCTATTGCAAAGGATGACTCGGTTGAAGACTGGGCTCAAAATTTAAAAAATATAATACAAAAGAAATCAAAAGGCAATTAAAAGCAGAATGGAGATAATTATGGCTAAGTCTAAAAAAGAAAAGGAAAATTTAATAATCGAGGATGAAATGCAAAATATTCAGGAAGATGCGGAAAAATCATTTTCTATTGATGATATAGAAAATGCTCCCGAAGATTTAGAGGAACTTTTTTCTGAACCTCCTACATTAGACCTTGATTTTGATGAAGAACCTACCGAAGAAGAATTAAAAGAAATGGATATCGACCAGTTTGATGATGACACATCGTTTGATAACATTTCTTTAGATGACCCTGTAAAAGTTTATTTAAGAGAAATCGGTCGTGTACCGCTACTTTCTTCTGAAGAGGAAATTGAACTCGCTGTTAAAATTAGCGAGGGAAATCATTATGCAAAACAAAGACTTACCGAAGCCAATCTTCGTTTGGTTGTTAGTATTGCTAAAAAATATGTTGGTAGAGGAATGTATTTTCTTGACCTTATTCAAGAGGGTAACGTTGGTTTGATTAAGGCTGTTGAAAAGTTCGATTATACAAAAGGCTTTAAATTTTCAACCTATGCTACTTGGTGGATAAGACAAGCTATAACTCGTGCTATTGCTGACCAAGCGAGAACAATCCGTATTCCTGTTCATATGGTAGAAACCATTAATAGACTTAAGAAAGTTCAAAGTCAGTTGTTGCACGAAAACGGTTTTGAACCCGGTGAAGAACTTATTGCTGAAAAGATGGATATGCCGGTTGAAAGAGTAAGAGAAATTATGCGCGTGGCTCAAGAGCCTGTTTCAATGGAAACTCCAATCGGTCCTGAAGAAGATTCAAGACTTATGGACTTTATTAGAGATGAAGATGCTTTAGCTCCTGATGAAGCCGCTTTAAAGACAATTACAAACGAAGATATTGATAGCGTTTTGAAGACCTTAACTGCAAGAGAAGAAGCCGTAATCCGTTTGCGTTTTGGTTTGATGGACGGCAGATGCCATACTCTTGAAGAGGTTGGTTCTGAATTTAACGTTACAAGAGAAAGAATTCGTCAAATTGAAGCAAAAGCACTTCGTAAATTGCGTCATCCTGTTCGCAGTAATAAATTCAAGGATAGATAAATTTTAAGAAAAGGAATAAATTGTATGCAATTTTCATATAAAACTAAAGGGGTATGTGCAAGGTCAATTTCGATTGAAGTTGAGAACGATATTGTAAAAAATGTTCGTTTTGAAGGCGGTTGCAACGGCAATACTCAAGGTGTTTCAACATTGGTAGAAGGTATGCCGATTGATACTGTTATTGAAAAATTACAAGGAATCAAATGTGGATTTAAAAACACCTCTTGTCCTGCGCAGTTAGCCGAAGCCTTAAAGCAATATAAAACCTCGAAGGGTGAATAGTTTTGTTTGATGAAGATATTAAAATTGCGGGTGACAAGCCTTCACAAGAAATCAAGAAAAACAAGTTTTCTACTCAAAATGCAGTGCCCAATGCAAATGCTGTTAAGTCTGCAAAAGAGTGGGGAAAAATTGTTGCCGAAAAGTTTATAGAAGATGCAAAAGCAAATTCTAATTCCGAAAGTTTTGATTATGAAATGATAATTCAAAGAAGACTTTTGCTTTCTTTTACGGCTACAATCGGTTTTGAACAATTTTGTAATGATGATTCGTTATCGGGACTAGCTCAAAAAAGTTTTATTGATTCAGTAAAGGTTTACGATAATGACTTGTATTTAACCTTGAGTGACACAGGTGCGTTTTCATTTTATTATTTGGCTTTTCGTCGTGGTGGAGATATTGAACGAAGGATGGGACAAACTTTTGCAATGCTTTGTTCACACGATGGAGACCCCGTTTATCAAGAACTTGGTGAAGTGCTGTATTGTTGGTTTTTATCAATAGTAAAAAAATCTGCAGTTGCTTCAAATTTAAACTAACATAAATTATCCTTTCATTTCATACTTTGAAATGAAAGGATTTGTTTTTTATGCCAACAATTTATTTAAGCCCCTCGACACAGGAATTTAACCCGTATGTAAACGGAGGAAACGAAGAATACTATATGAATCTTATAGCCGATGCTATGGAGCCTTACTTGGTTGCAAGTGGTATTCAGTTTGTACGCAATACTCCCGATATGACTGCCGCTTCTTCTATAGCGGCTTCGAATAGCGGAAACTATGACTTGCATTTAGCACTTCATTCAAACGCTTCAGGAAGCGGTTCGGGTAATGTAAGAGGAAGTGAGGTTTATTATAATCCTCAAAACTCTCAAAGTAAGCGTTTTGCGGATATAGCCGCTAATAATTTGAAACTGATTTATCCGTTGCCTAACAAGGTGATAACCGTACCGACTACCACTTTAGGCGAGGTAGTACGTGTAAGAGCACCCGGTGTTTTAATTGAATTTGCTTATCACGATAATTTCGAAGATGCTCAGTGGATACAAAACAATATAAATGCTATTGCTGAAAATATTGTATTGTCTTTAACCGAATTTTTCGGAATACCTTTTAATATGCCTCAACCGATAACAGTAGCTACTGTTGTTACTTCGGGCGGCAATTTAAACGTTAGAACAAGACCTTCGCTTGATTCTTTTGTGGTTGGAAGAATACCAAACGGCAGTGAAGTTACGGTGTATGCCCAGTTACCCGATTGGTTGCTTGTAGGGTATAATGGTATTGTAGGATATGTAAGTTCAAGATATATACAATTTTAAAATTGTTTGACAAAGTGTTTTAATTATAGTAACATTATATAGATGTATCAAAATTGGGAAGTATAAAGGTATGAGTAATAATAAATATAAAACCTTAGTTTCTAATACAATGCTTATAAGTTTCGGCACCTTCGGTTCAAAACTGTTGGTGTTTTTAATGGTGCGCTTTTATACGGGTTATCTCACCCCTTCGGATTATGGAACCGCGGACCTTATTACCCAAACCGCAAATTTGCTTTTCCCGTTGATTTCTTTGGGTGTTACTAATGCTGTATTTAGATTTGCGCTTGATAGTGAATATGATAAGCGTGATGTTTTTAGCACAGGTCTTTTAACAATTACGCTTGGCGGACTAATGTTTTTGGCGTTTGGACCAATATTAGGTTTTGTTGAAGGTTTTAAGGGATATGTTTGGCTTATAATTATTTACACAATGGCTTCTTGTTACCATTCGCTTTGTGCACAATTTTTAAGAGCGATTGGAAAAACTGCTTTTTTTGCGGTTCAAGGTATTATTAATACTTCGTTAGTTATTGTTCTTAATATATTGTTTTTGGCGGTTTTTAGAATAGGAATTGTTGGTTATGTTTTGTCTGTTGCATTAGCAGATACAATAACTTCGCTTATAATTTTTATAAAAGAAAAACTTTGGCGTCAAATTATATTAAAACCTTCTAAAAATGCGATAAACAAAATGTTGCGCTATGGAATACCAATGATTCCCGCAACAATATTTTGGTGGATTACAAGCGTTTCAGATAGGTATATGGTTACGGCATTTATAAATAGTAGTGCAAACGGTATTTATTCCGTTTCCTATAAATTGCCAACATTTTTAACATTGCTTTCTACTGTTTTTATGGAGGCTTGGCAGTTTTCCGCCGTTTCGGAATCGGAAGGCAAAAGGGAAGAGCATATTGAGTTCTTTTCAAAGGTTTGGGGCTCGTTCCAAAGCCTTATGTTTATGGCGGGAGCTTTTGTTATTGCGCTTTGCGAACCGCTTATAAGGGTGCTGACTACAAAGGCTTATTTTGAAGCTTGGAAATATATACCGCTACTTGCGGCGTCTATGGTATTTAGTTCTTTTGCTTCGTTTATGGGCTCGGTTTATATTGTTGAAAGAAAAAGTAAAAACTCGTTTTTGACAGCGATGGTTGGTGCGCTTTTGAATATTGTGCTTAATGCGGCGTTAATTCCGACTATTGGTATTCAAGGCGCGGCTATCGCTACTTTTGCAAGTTATTTTTTAGTTTTTGTTATTCGTACTGTAAACGCGCGAAAATATATTCCTTTTAATGCAAATGTTATTTTTGTTTTGGTGAATACGGCGATTGTTTTAGTTCAAGTTTTGTTTATGGTTTGCCGATTTAAAGGATATATTTTAGTTCAAATAGTTTCTATTTTAGTAATAGCCATTATCAACTTTAAACATTATATGGTATTTATTAAGAAAATTTTATCGTTTGTATTTACAAAAAAAGGAGCATAATATGGGATTTTTGTTTAAAACCTTTATAGGAAAAATAATAGTAACACTTTTCATTTCAATGGTGCCTATAATTGAATTGCGTGGTGCTATTCCTGTAGCAACAGGAATGGGACTTTCACCTTGGGTTGCAATCCCTGTAGCACTTGTTGGAAATTTAATCCCAATTCCGTTTATAATTTTGTTTATAAAGAAGATTTTTGCTTGGATGAGAAAAACAAGTCCAAAACTAAATAAAGTTGTAGATAAAATGGAAGCAAAAGCCGAAAAGAATAAAGAAAAGGTTTTAAGATACGCTTTTTGGGGACTTGTACTTTTTGTTGCAATTCCGCTTCCGGGTACAGGCGGTTGGACCGGCGCTTTAGTTGCTGCAATGCTTGATATGCCGCTTAAAAAAGCTTTTCCTGCTATACTTTTAGGTGTGGTTGGTGCTGCTATTATTGTTTCGTTTGTAAGCTATGGTGCAGCTTCTTTGATATTTGGTTAATTTTAAAGGTTTGCGTAATGCAAACCTTTATCTTTTTCTTGTGTTTTTGTGCGTTTTGGTATATAATATATTATTAGATTGGAGTGGTATATCTTGTTAGGCGAATTACTATCAGGCAATTTTTCTTTTTCTTTTGAATCGTTAATTATATATATTTTATCATCTTTGGCGGTAATTTTTATAACGTTACCTGTACACGAATTTGCACACGGATTTGCTGCTACAAAACTTGGTGACCCTACACCGCGTTATCAAGGAAGATTAACTTTAAATCCTTTTGCGCATATTGATTATCTTGGCTCTTTGTGTATTTTGCTTTTTGGTTTTGGTTGGGCAAAACCTGTACAGGTTAATGCGCGTAATTTTAAAAACCAAAAGGGCGGAATGGCAATTACTGCATTTGCGGGTCCACTTTCAAATTTAATATTTGCTTTAATATGTCTGTTTTTTGTTAATGGTATTTTTAAACTTTATTTCTCCACTAACATTTTGTTTTTAGAGTATTTGTACTATTTCTTTTTCTATATCGCGCAAATAAATATATCCCTTGCAGTATTTAATTTAATACCTGTGCCACCGCTTGACGGTTCAAGAATTCTTTTTGCGTTTTTACCAAGTAAATATTACTTCGGGTTTATGCGTTATGAACGCTATATAATAATTGGTTTGTTGGTTTTAATATACATCGGTGTTTTTGATATGCCACTTGCATACTTAACCAATGTTATTTATAACGTGCTTCAAACTATTGCAGGTTTACCTTTTGGAATTTAGAGGTTTTTTATGGAAAAAGTTTTAAATTATAAGATTGAGGGTTTTGAGGGCCCGCTTGATTTGCTTTTGCAATTAATTTCAAGAAATAAATTTAATATTTATGATATTCCGCTTGTAGAACTTATTGACCAATATCTTGAACAAATCAATGAGTTTAAACAAGAAGAAATGGAAATTCAAAGCGAATTTTTGGAAATGGCTTCAAGACTTTTGTATATAAAAACAGTAAGTTTGTTGCCTAAACACGATGAAGTTGTAAAACTTAAAGAGGAATTAACGGGCGAATTGCTTGAATATATGGTTTGTCAGCAAATGGCAAAGAAATTTAGCGAAATGCAGGGCGGTTTTGATTTATTTGTAAGAATGCCCACTCAGGTTGAGGCGGATAAAACCTACGAACTTTCCCACGAAAGCGATGTTATTTTCCACTCGTATTTATCGGCAGTTGGTAGAGGCCAACGCCGTTTACCACCTTCGACTGCACCTTTTACTAAAATTGTTGCAAAAAAAATTGTTGCTGTTTCGAGCAAAATTGTTTTTGTTATTAGAAATCTTTTAAAAGGCGGCAGGTCAAAACTAAACGACCTTTACAAAACCGCCGATAGCCGTTCGGAACTTGTTGCAACATTCTTAGCGGTTTTGGAACTTTGCAAGGCTAATCGCGTAAAGGTTGAGGGCGATAGCGATAATGCGGAAATTTTACTTATTAAGGGGCATAATAAAAAATGAATACAAAAGAATTAGTTTCGGCTTTTGAAGCGGTGCTTTTTGCATCGGGCGAACCTATAGGGATTGACCGCTTTTCGCAAGTTTTTGAAATAGCGCCTGAAAAGGTTGTTTCGGTTATGGAAGAACTCCAAAAGAAATTAGAAGAAAATGTGGGCGGATTAAAGATTGTAAGACTTGAAAATACATATCAACTTACAACTCGCGCTGAATATGCCGAATATATTAAGAAAACTTTCGATATTAAGCGTAGAACTCCGCTTTCTTCCGCCGCGCTTGAGGTGTTAGCGGTTGTAGCTTACAACCAACCTGTTACAAAGTCTTTTATAGAGCAGGTTAGAGGTGTTGACTGTTCGGGTGTTGTTACAACACTTATTGAAAAAGGCCTTATTGAAGAGAGAGGAAGACTTGATTTACCGGGTAAGCCTTTGCTTTACGGCACTACAAAAAACTTTTTAAGGTGTTTTAACCTTAACGATTTAAGTGATTTACCGCCGTTACCTAAAAATGAACATGAGGTAAATGATGTTGGTGAACAGTTGGAACTTACCGAAGAATAAAATCACTTTGGGGTGAGTAAAACTTGATTATTCTTTATATTCTTTTAGGTATTATTGTTTTGGTTGGAATATTGCTTTTATGTAATATTACTGTGTGTTTAAGTTATAGTGATGAATTTTTGCTTAAAGTAAAATTCTTAAATTTTACACTTTTTTCTTCCGACAAACCTAAAGTTAAAGAAAAAAATAAAAATGAGAAAAAACCTACAACACAAACTAAAGCAAAAAAATCTTTATTTAAAAAATTAAAAGAAAAATACGGTTTTTCGGGCGCAGTTCGGGAAATTTTTAGTCTTTTAAATGATAGCTTTGTGCATATAAAGAAATTTTTAAGGCATATTTTTATTAAAAAGGTTAATTTGAATATTAACGTTGTGGGACAAGATGCCGCGCAAACGGCAATAGAGTATGGTGCTGTGTGTTCGGCGGTTTATCCTGTGCTTTCATTTGTTCAAGGTTTGGGAAATGTTGGTTACGAAAAAATTGACGTTAAAGCCGACTTTGAAGGTAAAGAAAGCTTTATAACATTTTCGGCAAAAATTAAAGCTAAAATTATTTTTATTTTAATTGTGGCTTTCGGTATTTTTTCAGAGTATAAAAAATTTAATGCGAGGATGGTTCAAGATGAGCGAGAATAACATTAAAGGAATTATGGATACTACAATGGACAAGCTTAAAGGTATGGTTAATGCCGATATTATTACCGGTACACCTATCGTTGTTGGGGATATTACCTTAATTCCTGTTTCAAAAGTTTCTTATGGCTTGGCAACAGGCGGTAGTGATTTCCCAAATAAATCGGGCGCTCAAATTTTCGGCGGCGGCGGTGGAGCAGGTGTTACAATAGCACCGATTGCGTTTATTGCAGTTAATGGCGATAGCGTTAAAATGCTTCCCGTTTATAATGAATTAACAACTGTTGAAAAAGCTGTTTCAATGGCACCTGAACTTATTGAAAAGGCAAAAGAACTTTTTAAAAAGGATAAAAGCAAAGAATAAAAGTAGTAATAACTTGGCCTTGTCTATAATAAAAATTAGATAAGGTGATGTTATTGAAAAGAATAATAGCTTTGTTTGTATCACTTACATTATTTGTTTTTTCAATAAATACTAAAGCTTTAAGCACTGCGGCAAAAGCGGCAGTGCTTATTAATGGTGATACGGGTGAAATAATATATTCGCAAAATGAAAACGAACGTTTGCCAATGGCGAGTACCACAAAAATTATGACAGGGCTTTTGCTTTGTGAGTACGGAAACTTTGACCGCGAGATTACGGTTACTGCCGAAATGATAAAGGTAGAAGGCTCTTCAATGGGTTTACTCCAAGGTGATAAGGTCACGTTACACGATTTGCTTTATGGGTTAATGTTGGCGTCAGGTAATGATGCGGCAAATGTGATAGCCTTTACTGTTTCGGGAAGTATAGAAGATTTTGTTGCTCTTATGAACGAAAAAGCAAAGCAACTAAATTTAACTAATACGCATTTTGAAACACCATCTGGCCTTGATGGCGAAACCCATTATACTTCGGCTTTGGATTTAGCGAATTTAGCGCGGTATGCAATGCAAAATGAAGAATTTGCAAAAGCGGTTTCAACTAAAAAAGCGGTGCTTAATTACGGCAATCCGCCGTATAGACGCTCTCTTACAAACCATAATAAAATTTTAAACTATTTTGAAGATAGTGTCGGTATTAAAACGGGGTTCACCAAAAAATCGGGTAGATGTTTGGTTTCGGCTGCAAAAAGGGATGGCAAGTTTGTTATAGCCGTTACTTTAAATGACCCTAACGATTGGCAAGACCACTGTAATATGCTTGAATATGGGCTAAATAGTATTATTCAAACTACTGTTTCGCCAAAAAATTCAAGTTATAATATACCGGTTGTAAATGGCGAAAAGAAAAGTATAACGGTTAGTGTTGAGCCGTATGTTGTGAATTCTTTAAACACCGAAAAAATCACTTATAAAATATATTTACCTGCCTTTGTTTACGCGCCGATTAAAAGCGGTGAGCAAATAGGGTATGTGGTTTATAGCCAAGGTGATACTGTTTTGGCAAAAACTAAAATTTTAGCATTAGAAGATATTAAAGAAAATAAAACAAAAAAATCTATTTTAGAATGTTTGTTTGAGAATTTTAAATTTATTTTAAGTAATATTTAGGAGTTAAAATGAAGGATAATAGAATTAGATTACAAAAGCATTTGTCCGAATGTGGAATAGCTTCAAGAAGAAAGGCTGAAGAGTTGATTGCGCTCGGTAAAGTTAAGGTTAACGGCCATGTTGCTTCTTTGGGAGATAAGGTTGATCCTAAACGTGACAAAGTGACTGTAAGAGGAAAAACCGTCGTTTCGGGCGGCAACCAAAAGATGTATATAATGCTTCACAAACCACGTGGTTTTGTTACAACTTTAAGCGATGAAAAGGGTAGAAAATGCGTTACCGATTTGGTTAAAGATGCAGGTCAAAGACTTTTCCCTGTAGGTAGACTTGATATGAATTCCGAAGGGCTACTTATTATGACTAATGATGGTGATTTTGCAAATAAATTAACCCATCCTTCATCACATGTTAATAAAACCTATAGAGTTACTGTTAAAGGCTCGGTTGAAGAGGAAATGCTTTTATCACTTCGAGAAGGCATTATGCTTGATGGTAAGAAAACATTGCCTTGTGATGTTTTTATTGCCGAACGAAAGACAGATAGAACCGTTTTGATATTTATAATACAAGAGGGTAGAAACCGCCAAATCCGCCGTATGTGCGAAGCGGTTAAGTTAGAAGTTTTAAGACTTAAGCGCACCGAAATTGCGGGTGTAAAACTTGGAATGTTACCACAAGGCAGTTGGCGCGAATTAAACGAAAAAGAAATGCGCCACTTAACAAATGTTACACAAAAGAAGGAAAGCCAATAATGATTTTCTTAAGCGTTTTAAATGACGAAGAGTTAAAACGAAAATTTTTCACACAAAATAATATCCCTTTAAATGAAAACTCTTCTTGCGTTACTGCAAATGAAAAAGAGGAAATTTTAGGGTATTGCTTGTTTGATATTGATAAAGAAAAAATCGTCATTAGAAATATTGTCCCTCAAAATGATTTAAGCTTGGCGGATGGAATTTTAAGAAGTACACTTCACGTTGCGGCTGAACGGTTTATTATGAACGCTTATTACGAAAAAGAGGAAATGACGTCATTTTTTAATGCATTAAATTTTATAAAAAATGTCGAAGAAAAATCGCTAAATATGGATAAGCTTTTTACATCTTGCCAAAGTTGCAAATAATTTTTAATTTTTCGAAAATTTTACTTGACAAAACATCATAAATATACTATTATTTATGATATGCCGATGTGGTGGAATAGGCAGACACAAGGGACTTAAAATCCCTCGGTAGCAATACCGTACCGGTTCAAGTCCGGTCATCGGCACCAGAAAAAACTCCTTGAGAATTTCTCAAGGAGTTTTTTCAATGATGTTTGCCTTGCGGCAAAT
>JAZNCS010000029.1:0-18127 GCA_045587685.1 Acutalibacteraceae bacterium | reverse complement strand
GGAGGGGTGCGTGTCTAGGATTGAACATAAGGTTTAAAGAGAGAGCAATTAGGAATACGAGTGTGATAAAGCAACCATTGACGATGAGTATTTTTGACATTTTATCCTTTGTTGCTTTATCGGTGAATATTACATAGTAGATAAAACCGACAATAGCACAAAAGATAAGAGAAAAGCCGAAAGGCCGGCGCCAATAAATAGCGTAAAAGACTCCCCACAGGCAGACTGCGGTCAGCATAAGGTAAACAAGGAAACGCACCACTTTTGATTTTGCATCCACAAGGACAAGAACTGCAGGGATATATAGCATCGATAATGCAAATCTCATCACAATAGCGTCATCAAGATAGATAAATATGTAACCGGTCATTATTCCGGCTACAAGTTCAATAAGGTATGTACAAACCATACAACTATTACTGCGGGACACGGTAGATTACCTCGCTTTCAATTAGATTTCGGCAGGTCTTATCGGGAAAGTACGGTATGTATTTGGTGATTTGCCTTTGGGTGATTCGGTTTTCTGTGATATAGTCGGATATGAGTTTGCGTTTATACTCGTCAAGAGTCTCGACATCAATGCCGTTCATTAGTTCCAAAAGGCATTGAACAGGTGCGTTGTGTTTGTCGATGGTTGTTCTGGCTTTATGAAGTATTACTAACTGACTGCCAACTGTAATTTTCGTAACATCCTTACTTGCATTGTTACTAAATATGTCTATGGCATTGATATTGTATTTAATTAAACCTAAAAGTTTTTGAATATATCTCCCCGAATAATACCCATAAACCAAATCACCGTCAGAAATATATTTTTTCTCAATAACTTTGTTTTGATTAAAAAACGATGTGCCAAACTTTGTCTTTCGCGGAATATAATACATTCCGCGTTCAAAGCGAATTACCTTTTTTGCCTCACATAATTTTGTAACCTCTTTAATTATTTGCTGTTTGCTATAATCTTCTTTTTCAATTTCAGATAACATAAACGGTGTATTATATCCAAATTGTTTTATTAAACTATCAATTAATTTCATTTTTATACCTCCTTTGCGGAAATAACTTTCAGTCGGCAACTGAAATTAAATTCCAAAATTTTGTGATTGTTTACTCGTTCTTGACATTCAAACCCAAGTGTTTTATACTGTGATATGAGCATTACTGAATATGCTCAAAACCCGCATAAATACAGGGATTTCAAGACTTTATGTAATGTGATAAACCTCCCTTTATGTAAAATTGTGTGTAGAAAAAGACCATACCCTCGTTTTTTGGGTATGGTCTTATTTTAACATCATCAGGTGCCATTGCTGCACCCATATTGTTAGCATCCTTAATTCCAAAATCTTCAATAACGCCAAAAGAAACAGCATTTATATACGGACCCTCTCCTTCGCTTGATAAAATTACTGCGCCCGAACCCGTTACAGTCCATTGTGCCGTTGGTGTTCTTTGTGAGCCATAATCAAGTGGAAATCTATATTGTCTTTCAGCCGAACAATAATGTGAAGATGTTACCGCAACTGCCTTATCGGCAATTTTACAATCAACGAAAACACTTGCAAGTGCTGTAGATAAAGCCATTGTTGAACATGCACCGTAAAGACCAATTAAAGGAATTCTAAAATCTTTTAAACCAAAAAATGTACCAATACACTGATTTAAAAGGTCCCCTGCAAAAATTTTATCAATATCCTTTTCGCTTAAATTCACCTTTTTCATAGCAATTTCAACAGCAGTTTTTTGAAGTTTACTTTCGGCTTTTTCAAAAGTTTTTTCACCAAAATAGCAGTCGGTTATATAAGAATCAAACTCATTTGAAAGTGGACCCTCATGCTCCTTTTTTCCAACTATTGAACCATAACTTATAATTTTAGGTTTGTTTTCTAAAATTATTGTATTTTCACCTAATTTTCTTGCCATTTTTTCACCTCTAAATAAGATAAATATTTACAAAATTGTATTAATATGTTATCCTTATATTAAATGAATATACTACTATTCTTTTAGAGGTGTAAAAATGAAATCAATAAAAAATATTTACAAAATAGGTTATGGACCATCGAGTTCGCATACAATGGGTCCTTCATACGCCGCAAATCATTTTATTAACGAATTCTCTGATTGTGATTTTGTTAAAATTATTCTTTACGGTTCACTTGCTAAAACCGGCAAAGGTCACGGTACTGATAGAGCAATTACAGAAACACTAAAAAACATTAAAATTGAAATCGTATTTGATACCGAAACTAGTGATATAGAACACCCAAATACTATTGATTTTATTGCATTTAAGAACAATGTTCAACTTGGTAAAAAGAGATATTACAGTATTGGTGGCGGCGAAATAAGAGCCGAAGGCAGCCAAGTTTTAAAACCAAAAGAAGTATATTTTGAAAAAAACTTTACTGAAATTGCTGAATATTGTAAATCAAAAAACATTCGCCTTTCGGATTATGTATTTGAGCACGAAGACAGCGATTTTAAAACCTTTTTATTATGTGTTTGGAAAACAATGCAAAACACAATTTTAGAAGGATTAAGCAAAACCGGTGTTCTTCCCGGCGGTATTCAGGTTGAACGTAAAGCACAATTTTTATACAACCAAAAACATATTGATGAAAGCCCACAAACAAAAGAAAATCGACTTGTTTGTTCCTACGCATATGCTGTTAGCGAACAAAATGCCGATTGCGGTATAATTGTAACTGCGCCAACTTGCGGCTCATGCGGTGTTGTTCCTGCAGTTTTAAAATATATGCAAGATAAAAATCATTTTACCGATGATGATATAATAAGAGCATTAGCAGTTGCCGGTTTGATTGGTAACATTGTTAGCACAAACGCTTCTATTAGCGGCGCCGAATGTGGTTGCCAAGCCGAAGTCGGAACCGCTTGTAGTATGGCTTCTGCTGCTTTGTGTGAACTTTTTGAAATGGGTATCGACCAGATTGAATATGCTGCTGAAGTTGCTATGGAACACCATTTAGGACTTACTTGCGACCCTGTTTGCGGATTGGTTCAAATCCCTTGTATTGAAAGAAACGCAGTTGCAGCAATGCGCGCTATTAACTCATTAAGTCTTGCAAATTTCCTTTACGGTAGCCGAAAGGTTTCATTTGATGTTGTTGTTGAAACGATGTATCAAACAGGTAAAGATCTTTCCCACCTATACCGCGAAACTTCCGAAGGCGGTCTTGCAAAACTTTACTTCAATAAATAATTAAAAGGCTTGACCAAATTGGTCAAGCCTTAATTTTATTTTTTAGTTGCTGCTTTTTGAATGTATTTACCAAAAAGATTGCCAAGTTTTATCATTGCTTGTGAATCATAGTGTGAAGGGTCGTTATTTTCTAAAGCAAAAGTAAGACCTTCGGCTTGTGTATCTATAAAATATCTCAATTCAGATTCATTTGCATATTTTTTCTTAGCTTCGTTTACAACTTTATTGTATTGCCAAAATTGGCTTATACCCGCATCAATAACGGTTATTCCTTCTTTAGATGCATATTTACCATAGCGGTCAAAAAGGCGGGTAAATAATTCAGACTGCAAATTATAATAATCATTTGCATATAGTGAATTCAAAGCATCGGTTGCACCCTGCATCCAACAAAATGCAAATAATTCAGGGTCTAAACCTTGTTGTTCAAGATTAGAAAAAGCACTGTCAATATAATTTATTATGTGAGTATATTCATTTTTACCTTCTTGCCAATGTTGCGCAATTCCAGAGCCACTCCAAGCAACCTTAACAATATAAAACTTTTCATTTGGAAAAGCCTTACTTAAATAAGATGCAATACCAACTTCAGGGCCAAACTTTTCTTTTGTAGCGCCTTGTCCTAAAGTTACAGGTACAAAACCGTTCGATCTGTTAGAACCACCATCTACCCTATAGTTAATTAAAACATTGTTATACCCTGCTTTATATTCAGCCAATTCACTATCGGTAGCGGTTTTTTCTAAATAAGACACCATTGTTTGACCGGTTGCATTTGATTGACCACACAATAAAATCACATGCGCTTTGTTACTATCAAGTGCAACCGATTGACCAGTAACAACCTCAACTTTTGAAGAAATATTTGAAGAGGAATTATTACTACTTGAAGAATTAACTGAAGAATTGCCCGTATCGGTCAAACTACTATTAGAATTATTATCCTTATTTTTAATTGTTATAACAACAAAAACAATCGCAATAATTACTAAAACTAAAAGTATAGAGACTATTGGAATAATAATTTTTGAATTTTTACTGTTCATTATTTTACCCAACCTTTGAAGGAATTTCGTTTTTAAATAATTGATAAAATTCGGCGTTTGTAACCAAAACAATATCATCGGCTTCGGCCATCATTTTAATTAATGTTTCAAATTCATCCCAATAGTCACTTGTGTCAAGGTTGTATCCGTGTCCCCAAACATAGAATAACATATCGCTATTTGTTGGCTCAATATCAATAAATCTTTGTGCAATATTCAATAAATTGTTATTAACAACGCTACAGGTCGGATGCCATTTCATAAAGTTTTTAGGTAACTTAAAACCGCCTGTTTCAGTAATTGTTCTTGCAAATCTAATATCAGTATTTTCTAAAAGATTTTTAATAGTTGTGTTAGAATATGTAATGCCGCCGTTTGCGTAAGCAAGACCGATTGGTTTATAACCCGAATATTTAGTTATATTTTTAATATCGGGGTCAATTTCTATTTTTAACTCGTTAATACTGTTGTCAAAACTGATAAGCGAAGTGTGTGAATATGTATGACATTCAATGTCAAAACCGTTGTAAATGCCGGTTTTAAGTTCTTCTTCAGTATAACGCAAGTGAAAAACTGTTTTACCTTCTTGCATTGAAACTTGAATAGTCGAATCTTTGCCTAAAAGACCTGTGTTAATAAAGAATGTTGCACAGTAAGCGTTATACTTTTTTAAGATTTCAATAATGCGCTCATCTTGGGTTGTGCCATCATCTAATCCAATGGTAAAATACTTTTTATATGTGCCGTCTCGTTTAAATGCTACATCACTTCCGGCAATTTTTACGGTTTCAGTGTTTTGGGTCACATTACTTCCCCCTTGGCTATTATTGTTAGTATTATCTTTTTTACAAGCCGTTAAAGTAAAGACCAAGCTTAGAGCTAAACAAAAAACAATTACTTTTTTCATATTTTATCGCCTTTTAAAATTCAAGTTTGCAGTTAAACATTATATCTCCTTGGTCGTTTAAACCTTTTGCCAAAATAGTGTTTTCATTGCTTGTTTTGTAAATATTTAATGTAGACCCTTGAAGAACTTCCTTTTTATATTCAATTTGAAAAACTTTAAGTTCCAAATTTTCATTGGGGTTTATTGCATCTAAAACATAGTTCGCGTATTTAGTATTATTAACGTGGTTGTTAATATCCAAATCACAAAAAGAGGGGTTCACGACAAAAGCCGAACCATTGGCTTCAAAATCCGGATTTTTACCAAGTTTTTCTTCAAAATTAAATTCGGTATTAAAACCTTCACTAAATGTATACAACTCAGGGTCCGAAACAAATCTTCGCTTTTCAGAATGAATTACAACCCATTCGGAACTACCAATAATTAACTTCTCCCCGTTTTCGTTTTCGATTGTGTATTCTCTGCGGTAATTAAGCCTGTTTGGTTTTAAAGGCCAAGTTTTAACAATAACCTTTTGATATTTTTCGGGGTTAGATATAATTTTAAATTTAATTTTTGTTAAAACCCAAAGATATGAACATTTAATCATATCCTCAAAACCAACACCAAGCACAGTAGCGTGTTGCCCCGCAGCATCTTGAAACAAATCAAGCACTGCCGAAGGTTTTATATGTTCAAATTTATCAAAATCACTAGCCCTTAAATAATAATTCTTTTCAAAAGTTTTGTTCATAATATCACCAAAACTATTTTACTAAAATTATAATAAAATTTCAAGAAATAAAATATTAAAGTCTCCCTTTACATAAGGGAGACTTTTTTACGATGCATTTTTCAAACGGGAAGTCGAGGCGCCGTCCCCTACAGATTGCGCTGTTTCTAACATATTCTCTGCAAAGATGGCATAGCCTTTTGTTGGGTCGTCTACGAGGACGTGTGTTACTGCTCCAATGAGTTTGCCGTTTTGGATTATAGGACTACCCGACACGAGCGTGTCAATATAGGACCAACATCTTTTTTAGGAAAATTTGCCGTTTTTGTCGAAAAAGACGCCTAAACAAGCAGTTTTAAGACTTACAAGCCTATTTCAACTTCAAAATCGAAAAAAATGAATGATAGGGACACTAAAAACAGACGAGTGTGTGATAATAGGACCAACAAATTTGTGATATTTGCCTTGTATCAACATCGTTTTTATGTTATAATAAAGAAAATTTATCAGGAGATGATCTTATGAAAAAATTTATAGCAATCGCTTTATCTGTTCTTTTTTTGTTTGTTTTATGTGGTTGTGGTGACAAAAACAATCATGATATCACAAGCAGTAATATGAACGATATTGAAAATTCTGAAGCTGTCTCCAACCAATCCAATACTACTAATACTTCCTCAATAAACAACACCAATTCTACAAACACCGATACTAAATGCACTCATTTGTGGGGACAATGGGTAGAGAAAACAAAAGCTACCTGTCAAATTTCCGGCTTAAAGGAAAGAAGTTGCCATAACTGCAACATTACAGAAAGCGTAGCGATAAAATCACTAAAACATAAAGAGAGTGATTGGATTATTGACAAGGTTGCTACCGAAACCGAAGAAGGCAAAAAACACACCGAATGTATTAACTGCAGTAAGAAAATCAAAGAAGAAACTATTCCTACCGTTCCAAAAGGTCATACACATACTGCTAAATTAACGATTATATCCAAAATCGCCGATTGCACAAATTCGGGTACAAAAAGTACATTATGTTCGTGCGGTCAAACAATCGGCACCGAAACCATACCCGCTTTGGGGCATACAGTTGTTATAGATAAAGCAATAGCAGTCACCTGTACTTCTAACGGACTTACCGAAGGTAAACATTGTTCTACGTGTGACATAATTTTAACAGAACAAACCGTTGTAAAATCAACAGGTCATAATATGACGTCCAAAAAGATGACTGAAAACGAACAAGAATACACACTTCACTACTGCACAAAATGTGATTATTCTTACGAAGAAGGCAAACCGGTTACCGCCAAATTAAAATACAAAAGTAATGGCGACGGCACATGTGTAATAACAGGTTTAAAAGATACGAATGTTAAACATTTGATGCTACCCACCAAAAGTCCCGACGGCGACACAGTAGTTTCTATAGACCACGAAGCATTCAAGAGTAATAAAACTATTGAAACTTTGGTTATTCCGGATACTGTCACATCGATTGGATACAGCGCTTTTCAGGGTTGTTCAAATCTAAAATCAATCACCTTCCCACAATCAAACAAAACCCCGATAAGATTTAATTATCAATCATTTGGTTTTATTGGAGTTGTTGATATTGACCTTTCAAAAACACTTATTGAAGAAATTTCAAACAATGCTTTTTGCGGATGTAAAAGCCTTAAAACCGTAAAACTTGGCGACGTTAGTAAAATCAATAATTTCGCTTTCCAAGAATGTGTTGTGTTAGAATCGGTCATACACAACGGCAAGCTTATAAGTATTGGTGAACGTGCATTCGAAAACACCAAAAGACTATCCGTATTACGTTCTAAAGATTCTAAACACAATTTAGATACAATCGAGACATTCTCATATCACACATTTTATGGTTCGGCAATTAGAGATATTGTTTTTAGCGAAAATCTTAAAGCAACAAACAGTGCTTTCGAAGGATGCCTTAATTTAGGTACGGTTGATTTTTCAAAGCATACCAATAAATTTTCAAGTTTTTCAGGCTCAAAAATTGAAAAAATCATATTCCCCTCCGCTATCACATCAATTGGCTCTTCAGTTTTTTATAATGCAACCATCGATTCAATTGTTATACCCGATACCGTAACCGAAATCGGAAGTAGAGCTTTTGCTAACGCAAATATCAAAAAAATAACCTTTGGCTCAGATTTAAAAACAATCAAAGACGAAGCATTCATAAATTTGTCCGCCACTTATGATTTTTCAAAAGTTAAAGAAGATTTAACGATAGGTTCAAAAGCATTTGCAAACAATACGTTTACTACTCTTATTCTTCCGAAAACAACTGTTTCAATCGGTCAAGCCGCTTTAAGTGGATGTGATAAATTACAAACGCTCTCTATTCCATTTATCGCCAAAAATGCAGAAAGCACTAAAGTTTCTACCGATTGCTTTGCATGGCTTTTCGGAAGCGGTATAGATTGTTGGGATCAAGATTCAGTTGTACCAAAATCACTTAAAACAGTTATTTTGAACGGTGAAAATCCTAGTACAAGAGATTTTATGACTGTAAAAATCACCGATTTTGTAATAGGAAAAAACATAACCAAAATCGGTTCCGAAAACTTCGATGACGATAGCACCTTAAAACGATTGTATTATGAAGGAACTGAACAAGAATTTGCAAGCGTTAAATTAAATACAAGTACAAATTCAAAACTTGTAACTGCTACAAAATATTTCTATTCGGCATCGAAACCAACCACAAGTGGTAATTATTGGCATTATGACTCAAACGGAAATGTTGTAATCTGGTAATAATAAAAACAATTAATATTTTTTGATTCAAAATATGATACTAACATATCACGCGAAGAGATTCGATTATAAATCTCTTCGCGTGATTTCTTGTACAAACGCATCAATATTACAATTGTAATATTTTATGATGCATCTTTCAATTTTTGCTCTTCTGCTACCTGCTGTGCTGTTTCTAACATATTCTCGGCAAATATGCCGTAGCCTTTGGCGGGATCGTCTATCAGCACGTGAGTTACGGCGCCGATTAGTTTACCATTCTGCAATAAAGGACTCCCCGACATTCCTTGAACTATTCCGCCAGTTTTTTGAAGCAATTCTTTATCGGTAATTTTAACAACGAAATTTTGTGTTTTATTATAAAAATTTGAAGTTTTAATTTTAATTTCACAGTCGTAAAACTTTGGAGTATCGCCCTCAACAGTACAGTAAATTTTAGCCGAACCGTTTTTAATATTTTGCTTTAATGCAATTTCGGTTAAATTTTTAGTTTCAATATTTCCTTGCGACTTTGAATACACACCACATTTGGAATTTTTTACAATTTTACCCAAAGTTGTATTTGTAAAACTTCCCTTTAATTGCCCCGGTGCGCCAACCTTACCTTCAATAGCGGCGATAATTTCGGCAGTTACAATTTCACCGGAATTTAGTTTTAACAATTTTTCGGTGCCATCTTCACAAATACCGTGACCTAAACCGCAAATAATATCATTTAGGGGGCTATAAAAGGTCAAAGTACCAATTCCCGCGCTACTGTCTTTTATCCAAATTCCAAGTTTATAGGAATTAGTATCCTTTGATTTTTGTGGTATGCAGTTTATATAAATTTTAGTATTATTTCTCGACACTTCGAGTTTGATTTTTTTACCGCCCGATTTTTCAACAATTTCGCTTAAATCTTCATTTGTATAAACCTTTTTATCATTCGCCGAAATTATATAATCCCCTTTTTTAAGACCCGCGCTTTTTGCGGGGCTTTTTACACCTGAAGCGGTTGAAACTTCGGTAATATCATCAATCAAAACACCATTAGTATAAATTTTCATACCAAAAGGATTTCCGAGAACTACCACGTGCATTTCATCAACAACTTCAACCGTAACATTAGAAACAGGTATTATTCCAAACGCTTTTATATTAAGCTGAAATTTTTCTCCAATATTTGCAGTTTTATAGTATTCTTCCCTCTCGCTATCAACCGAAACGGCTGAAATAGGTACTTTTGAGTCAATTTTTAACAACTCGCCTTTTTTAATTTTAAAACTATCTCCAACACTATTTGTTAAATAAAATAAAATAGAAAAAATAAATATATCTATACTAAGGAAAACAAAAAACATTATTTTCACAATTAATTTTGCAATTTTCAAACAATCACTTCCCCTTATAAATTGCCCGAAAATTTTTTATTTAAAAAAAGAAAAAATACCCTAAATTTAGGGTATTTTTTCATTAACGGGATTAAATACGGTTGGTAAAATTAGATTGTTTGAAACCAAAATAGTTTCACCGCCGATTACAACAATTTCGCTCCAAGGGATTACAATATCATCCCTGTGTCCAAAGAGACCGAAAAAACGCGGTCTTCCAAAAATTACAATCGACTCTAATTTACCGGTTGTTGTGTTAAATTCAATGTCAGAAACATAACCCAACACAGCGCCGTTTTTAACGCAAACAACCTGTTTGTTTTTTAAATCTTCAATTCTTGTAAACATATATTCTCACTCCTATGAAAATATATGTAAAAAACTTTAAAAAAATTAATCGGTAAAAATTGAATCGTCCTCTTCTTCAAACTCATCAAAATCGTCATCGTCCGATTTTATTTCGAGACCTAATTCGCGGCGCAACTCAATATCATCATCAGGATGTTTTTCATAATAAGGTTCAATTACATACTTTATAAGCGATGGGAAGGTAACAAACTGAACCAATAAATTCGCAAAAAACGGATAAAAAGCGGCAAAGATTATTGTTTCAATAACTAAAACAAAGAACGAATATGCTCCGCAAAGCACTGCTAAACCAAAAGCTCCAACTAAAACTGATATCAAAGCTATTAAGCAAAACAAATTTTTCCAAAAAGAAATAAACGTAAAACGGAAAGCATTTTTATACAACTGACTCAAAGTATAATCAAATGTATTTATCATAGTTGGTATATAAAAATTCATTATTGATATTAGAATAAACGCTGTTAAAGTAAGCGAAAGTGATACCATTCTGACAATAATATTTGGAATTTGTATATAAGTAAAAATTCCAACAAATATCAAATAATAAACAACAGTATTAATAATACCTACAATTAAACCATGTTTCCAGTTTTTCTTTATACTATCAAGAAAATCGCTAAAGCCAAAAGAGTGCTTATCCCTTGCTACAGTTCTTGCAACATAGGACATACCAACATTTGCCAAACCATTAGTTATAACCGGAATACTACATAAAGTAAACGCAAGATTAACCCAAACAAAACGCCACGCATTTCTTAAAAAGAAATCAAAAAACTTGAAAAAAGGGCGTTTTTGGGTTTCATTTTTTGAAACGCCTTTACCATCTTTAGTAATATCAAACAATTTACCCATAATATAACTCCAAAATTATTTTTTATAAATTATTTTATCAGTAATAAACTCACCTTTTTTGCCAAGAGAAAACCAAAACTGAGTAATAAAAGGAATTATTGTTAATGAAACCGCTAATAAAGCTATTTGGTAAACTTTAAGTTCACCCCATAAAACAGTCTCATTACAAATCATATCAATTAAACCGTAAAGCGAAGAATTTAAAATTTTAAAAATTCCAACTCGAAAATCTTTTGCAATACTTGATTTAAATATTGTTAACAATATTAACATTAAATAACTTGGTATCATAGCGGTAAAGCCAATTTTAAATCCCCAAAATTTGCTTTTTTCTTCTTTTGAAGAATTTTTATTAGTAGCAACATTTAAACCCATATCCCAAGCAACAGTTCTTATAAAAATAACAAGAACCACAAAATTTATAACTTGTGAAATTGCACCTTGTAATACAATTTTAGATTTAGGTGTGCCTGAATGAATACTATACTTATTTATCGTATAACCTTTTTCTTCAAATTCTACAAGTTTTGTATCTTCCCCATCATCAAAATAATGGGTATACAAATAAACTTCTTTTAAGTCGCCTTCTTTATATCCTTTTGCATCATAGCCAATTTCCGTAGAATATGTAAAATTAAACACCAATGCAATAAAAGCCGAAATAACCAAACAAAAAACCGAAGAAAAGAAAAGTTTAGAATATAAAATTAGAGCTTTATTTATAGTTTTTTTCATAATACCACCAAAAAAACAATTTTCTATAATTATACTTCAAAAACAAAACAAATGCAAGAAAACTTTACCCTTTTCTTGCATTTTTAATAATTTATTTACAAAATAAAAATTAACAAAGTTGTCACTGCTGCAATTCCTAATAAACAACAACCTAAAACTTTTAAAAAGCGCTTTCTTTTTACAATTTTTCTTAAAGACCGCTTCTTCCTAACATCCTCAAAATCAAAAGAAAACGCACTTGCCGCCTTTCGCAACTGCTTAGCGTTTAAATTACCATATTCGGGAGTAACATAAAACACAATTTTTTCAAATAATCTACTACCGGTATCGTTAACTTCAATAACTGTTTTATTAACACCTTTTACCATAAAAAACACCCCAATATTTCAACTTGAAAATATTATTGGCAAAAAATGTTTATTTATGCAGTTAACATAAAAATGTGGATAAGTCGGTGGAAAAGGTGATTAACTCCCCATTTTTTCGTAAAAGTTATCCACATTTTTGCAATTTTTAAAGAATTATGTAAATTAAACTCGAAATTAGGAAACTGCAAATTATGTGTTTTTTCCGGTTAAAAATGCTATTGTTCTTTCAATCGAATCTTTTGAATTACCCCAGTCGTTATTTTCGCGATTTCGATAATCATACATAGAAGCAAACTTTGAAACATCCGCATATAAATTATTCAAATTTTTCAAAGTTATAGCATTTAATTCGTTAAAAAATTCTTTCTTTTTTGATTTTAAAAACTTTATGGCGCTACTTTTCTTTAACATTTCGTAATGTTTTAAGCAAAACATTGGCTGATTGTTAAACATATCCCTAAAATCTTGTTCTTTTTCGTATGTACGGAAAATAGTTTCAATCATTCGCGACATACCCCACTCAATTTGGTCACACACATAACAAGTCTCAGATACATTAAATTTTTTGTTATCAATATTTTTGGTTATATGTGCCAAATGTGACTGTAAAATCAGCGATAATTGAAGTCGACCATTCTTTTGGTGCATTAAATCAAAATGTCTTTCACAAAAGCCTAATTGATTAGTAGAAATACGGATATCAGGCTCCATCATTGCCGAACCCATAATGTAATCAACAATTCTTTCTTCAATTTTTGCATACATACGGCAAATAGGACAACCGTCGTTTTCTTCAAAAATTTCAGTAACAGGAATTGTGCAAATATCGTCTCTCATATATTTACTCCTAATTTTTTTATTGATATTATACCACAAAAAATGTATAATTCAAATATGTAGGTGAAAAAATGTTTAATTTTGAATATAAAAACAATAATATTTACATTTATAACACAAAAAATTTCGATTTACCACAAACGCTTGACTGCGGACAGGCGTTCCGTTGGCGATGTTTAGAGGGCGAAAAATGGTGCGGTATTGCCAACGACCATTATTTAGAACTTGAAAAATTACAAGATGGAACAATTATTCTTTATAACACCGCAACTGAAGAATTTAATAATTTTTGGAAGAATTATTTTGATTTAGAACGTAATTACGCTGAAATAATTGAAAAAATTTCATCAAACGCAATTCTTAAAACTGCTACAAAATTTGGAAATGGTATTAGAATTTTAAACCAAGAGCCTTGGGAAACTTTATGCTCGTTTATAATTTCACAAAACAATAATATTAAGAGAATTAAAGGTATAATCGAACGTTTTTGTGAGTTATTTGGTGAAAACAAGGGTAACTATTACGCCTTTCCAAAAGCAGAAGTTATTGCTAACCTTACTGTAGAGGATTTAGCGCCTATCAGAAGCGGTTTTAGAGCAAAATATATAATAGATGCCGCTAAGAAGATAACAAGCAGTGAAGTGAATTTAAACGCACTATCCGATATGACTATAGATAATGCACGAAACGAACTAATGAAAATTAAAGGCGTAGGACCTAAAGTTGCTGACTGTGCCCTTTTATTTTCACACAAACACATTGAAGCCTTTCCTCAAGATGTTTGGATAAAACGCGCTATGCAGTCACTATTCGGCGGCGAATTACCGCAAGAAGCAAAAGAATACGCCGGTATTGTTCAACAATATATTTTCTTTTATGCACGTGAAAATAAAATAGATTAATTTTATAAAAGTGGTGAATATAATGAATTTAGAAAAAACATCTTTAATATTTACAGGCGATATTGGTTTTGACAAATATATGGATAAAAAATGGGAAGATAATAATCTTCTATCGAAACCTATACTTGAATTTTTCAACAGCGGAGAGCATACTATAGCAAACGTTGAAGGTGCTATCTTTGATGCTACAAACAACGAAAACAAAAGTGCATATTTCCACTCAATGAATCCTGATGCAACAAAATTTTTAGATTCAATTAACGCTGATATTTGGAGTATTGGAAATAATCATATTATGGATGCCGGTGCCGATGGTCTTATTAGCACAATTAATATTGCTAATAAAAAAGGTTGTAAAACAATAGGTGCTGGAATAAATGAAAATACCGCTTCCCAACCTATATATATTGATAAAGCAGGTGGAATTGGAATAATTTGTGTTTCATATATGCGCGAAAACACCCCTGCAAACAAAACAGAGCCCGGTTTCTTTCGTTGGGATGATATACCTTTAATTTCAAAACGAATTATCGAAATCAAATCAAAATGCAGATGGTGCATCGTTGTTTGCCACGGTGGTGAAGAATTTACCGCAATCCCCTCTCCCTACACCCGTGAAAGATATATAAAATATTTAGAACTTGGTGCAGATATTATTGTAGGCCATCATCCACACGTTCCACAAAACTATGAAATTTTTGAAAATTCCAAAGCGATTTTCTATTCACTCGGCAACTTTATTTTTGATACCGATTATCAACGTGCTCATAAGTATACAGATATTGGTGTTTTATTAAAATTATTTTTCACAAAAGAAAATTTTAAATTTGAAGCAATCGCAATTAAAATTAATAGAACTAACCAAACTTTAGATATTACAACTTTGCCTGATATTTTCACTAATATTTCGGCTGAAAATTATAGTTTATTAGCGCCACTTGGCGCTAAGGCGTTTATAAGTGAAGAACGTAAAAAAATGATATATCTTGAACCCAAACGCTTTAAAAATGCCACCACACAAGTTTGGGAAGAATATTTTAACAGCGAAGAACCGGATGGTTATGTAAAAAACGAGCATATGGATTTAAAGATTATATATTCTCTTTCAAAATTAGCTGACCGCGGTGATTTTAAAAAATGCAATTTAGAAAAAGTTAAAAATTATTTATTTAGTTTAATTTAAAAAAGCACACCTTAAAGGTGTGCTTAAATTTTATTTATTATATTTTTCTAAAAAACTATGTAAATCGCCCGAATCACAGTCCCTAAACCCCGGTAAAGTTGCAAGATTTACATTGTGTAAACTTCTAAAAATATTATCATCAACATTTTTATTTATCTTCTTAATTTCTTTAATAATACCTTTAATTTCTTTTCGTTTTGAAAGGTCTTCCCTTTCGGTTGAAATTTCGGTAAATTTACAAGCACATTGTAAAAATCTTAAGGAGTTATAGTTTGCCCAAGCGATTATATCGTCCTCTTTAACCATATAAAGAGGCCTTATTAACTCCATACCCTGGAAATTTGTACTATGAAGTTTTGGAAGCATAGTCTTAATTTCAGAAGAATAAAACATACTCATTAAAACAGTCTCAATAACATCGTTAAAATGGTGACCCAACGCTATTTTATTGCATCCTAAAGACTGTGCCTTACTATAAAGGCAACCTCGCCTCATACGAGCGCAAAGGTAACAAGGCGAACCCCCTGCCCTTTCAGCAACTTCAAAAATATCACTTTCAAATATCTCAATAGGAATATTCATAAGTTTTGAGTTTTCAATAATTAAATCTCGGTTTGCTTTATTATATCCCGGGTCCATAACAAGAAAAACTAACTCAAAAGGCACAACACTATGTCTTTGTAATTGTTGCATACATTTAGCAAGTAACATAGAGTCCTTACCGCCCGAAATACAAACAGCAATTTTATCGCCACTACTAATTAACTCATACTGCTGAACAGCGGCAATAAAATTACTCCAAATACTTTTTCTATATTTCTTTATAATACTTCTTTCGATTTCTATATGTTTTTCAAGTTTTCGTTTTTCCATTTATACACCTCAAAAAAATTAAGCCGTTACAGATATTATACCTATAACGGCTTAAAAATTCAACTTAAATTATGGTTTATTAAGTTAGTTAAAATATGCAAATACCGATTTTGCATTATTTTTAGAAATTCCTTTAACATTTGTAAGTTCTTCCAAAGATGCATTTTTAATTTTTGTAATACTTGAGAAGTGTTTTAAAAGTAAATTTGCTTTCTTTTCGCCAATGCCTTCAATCGCGGTTAATTCACGGCTCAACAGTTTTTTAGACTGTAATTTTCGTTGATAGGAAATTGCAAATCGGTGTACCTCATCTTGAATATTTGTTATCAAATTAAAGGTTTTTTGATTTGCTTTAATATCAATATCGCCGCCTGTTGTTGCGATTGCGCGTGTACGGTGTTTAGAGTCCTTAACCATACCAAAAACCGCAACATCTATATTATATTTTTGAAGAACCGGTAAAACAGCGGAAATTTGTCCTTTTGCACCATCAAGTAAAATTAAATCCGGCAAAACCGCAAAATTAGAATCCTCACCTTTTAAATACTCACTAAATCTACGGTCTAAAACCTCCGCCATAGAGCGAAAATCGTCCTGTCCAATAAAAGATTTAATTTTAAAGTGTTTATATGCTTTTTTGTAAGGCTTTCCGTCTTTAAAAACAACCATACCTGCGACATTATTTTCACCCGCAGTATTTGAAATATCGTAGGCTTCAATAATTTTAGGCGGTTTTGGAAGATTTAATAATTTTGCTAAATCATTTAAGACAGCCATATCTTTAGTTGTGTGTTTTGTCTTTTCGGAAAGGTTTTGTGCGGCATTTGTTAAGCACATTTCAAGCAAACCTTTTCCCTCGCCTTGTTTTGGATAAACAAAACTTACCTTATGTCCTGAATTTACAGTTAAAACCTCTGCAAGTGAAGAAAAATCTTCAATTTCAATATCAATTAAAATTCTACTTGGAATATCTTTGCTATTTAAATAGTATTGCGGCAAAAACTCATTATAAATTTCTTTTTTATCCGAAGTTTCGCTAATAAAATAATGCTTTTTATCGGTAAGTCTATAATTTCTAAAAACCAAAATTTCAACACAAGCAACATCGCCAAAAATGACAGTTGCAATAACATCTTGATTTTTATAATTTACGCTTACAACCTTTTGTTTTTCCTTGATTTTCTTTAGTGCGATAATTCTATCTCTAATTTTCGCAGCAACCTCAAACTGCAAGTTTTCGGAAGCGTTTTCCATTTGTATTTTAAGATTTTCAATTAATTTTTCGTTATTTCCGCCTTTTTTAATAAAATCTTTTGCAGCATTTATAGTTTCCATATATTCTTTATTAGAAACATTTTTATAACACGGCGCAAAACATAAACCAATATGATAATTAAGGCAAGGCTTAGATTTTGAATCAAAACTCCTATTACAATCTGGCAATTTAAAAACTTTTCTTGCTTCCTCAACTGTTTGTTTTACAACATAACCCGAATTAAAAGGTCCAATATATTCCGAAATTTTATCGGTTGTTTTGCTTGGTAATATTTTAGGCCATTTTTCATTAGTGATTTTTATATAAGAATAACCTTTATCATCTTTTAAAAGAATGTTATATTTAGGTTGGTTTTGCTTTATTAGTGAGTTTTCTAAAATTAAAGCCTCAAATTCGCTATCGCAAACAATATATTCAAAATCAGCAACATTTTCAACCATTTTTTTAACCTTTAAACTATGCTGATTACCAACTCCAAAATACTGCGTTACGCGATTTTTTAAAGCCTTTGCTTTACCAATATAAATTATTTCACTTTTTTCGTTTTTCATAATATAAACCCCCGGTTTTAAGGGTAGTTTATTTGCCTTTTCTTTTAAATTTTGTAATAATGACTTCAAAAAATCACCTCCGTATTGATTTTTAACTACAATAATTATATAATAAAACAAGAAAA
>JAZNCS010000028.1:0-8048 GCA_045587685.1 Acutalibacteraceae bacterium | reverse complement strand
TATATACAGGTGCATTTGAACTTGAATAATCTTAAAACCCCACTCGTTTGAGTGGGGTTTTGTAATAAATTAAACTTTCTTTGAATAAAATTTAATAACAATGTTTAAAGAAAGGAAAATATTATGGAACAAAAAATTTTAAAATCTAATATTTTTGCAAACGAAACACTTTATAATGAATGGTGTGAACAACCTGTTGATGTAGAATTTACATTACCTGATTATTGCCCGGATATTTCAAAGATACTTAAATGCAAGGCGGTTGCTCGAATTAGTTCGAAAGCGGCTGTAAATAAAAATATTAATGTAGATGGAAATGTTTGCATAAATGTCTTGTATGCCGACAAAAATAGTAAACTTTGTTCTTATGAGTATCAATATCCATTCAGCAAAAATCTTGAATGTGCTAACGATTTAACGGTTGCAAATATTATTTGCAACCCTAGTTGTGAGTACATAAATTGTCGCGCGGTTACGGGTAGAAAAATTGATATTCACGGCGCTATTGGGATAAATGTTAAGGCATTTAAAAGAAAAAATACCGAAATTGTTTCGGATATTGAATGCGAGAATATTGAACTTAAAAGGATTAACACACCCGCAACAGTACCAATGGGTTATGCTGAAAAGTATTTAATTCTTGAAGAGGATTTGAGTATTGGTCAAGGACAGCAGCAAATTGAAAAAATAATAAGATATGATGCTAATACAAGCGTTAAAGAAAGTAAAATTATTGATGATAAAATTTTAGTAAAAGGCGAAATGTGTATTTCAATACTTTACTCAGCTACAGGGTGCGATATGCCTCAAAATATTAAAACAGTAATACCATTTAGCCAAATTGTTGAATTACAAGGGATTACCGAGTTGTGCGAATGTGAGTCAAAAACTGAACTTGCGTTTTTAGATATTAAACCGAAAAATTCGGTATTAGGGGAAACCAAGTGTTTTGCTATTACTGCTAAAATTTTAATTGGTTGCGAAACCTATTGCGGTAATGATATTGCAGTTATTTCGGATGCTTTTTCGAGAAAATATAAGTCCGAAATATTAAAAGAAAATATATGCTTTGAAAAAATAACAGATAATATCAAGGAAATTTTTCATTATAAAAACAATTTAGAAACCGAGGAAAATATTAGTAATGTTTTAGATGTTTTCGGAGATATTCAAAATTGTAGTTCAAACTTTGAAGAGGATTACTTAGTAATTAAAGGGAATATGCTTGTTGGAGTTGTTGCTATTGACGAAAACTCTTGCGTTTGTTATTTTGAAAAGATTTTTGAGTTTGAATATAAGACACAAATAAATGGAAAATGCAACACGTTGCGTTGCAATCCGCAAATTGAAATTACTGCCCTTAATTTTACAATTCTTTCGCCAAATACTATCGAAATTAGAGTTGATATTGGAATTAATGCATCGGTGTATAGTTGCGAAAAAGTTATGTTGGTAACCGATGTTAAAACCGATGAAAAATGTTTGCTTGAAAAGAAAAATCAAAGCGCTATGACTATATATTTCGCGGATAATAACGAAAATGTTTGGGATATTGCAAAACATTATGGTTCAAGTGTTGAAGAAATAATGAGTATAAATGGTTTGGAAGAAGAGTTTTTAACACAATCAAGAATGATTTTAATTCCAATAATTTAAAAAAAGAAACCTAACTTTTCAAAAAAGTTAGGTTTCTTTAATAGTTTATTTTGTAAGCATATCAATAAGTGTAGAATAAATCTTTGAAGGATTTGTTAAGAATTTTTCTTTAATATAAATCGCTTGTTCTTCATCAGTAACCATTAATTTAACACTCATAAAAGGTTCGCCTCTATCAATCGCGGCACATGTGATAAATGTGCGACTACCTTCTCGAGAAATACTAATATCGGTTTCCTTTGCGTTTCTAAAGCGGCTAAACATTTTTATTGCTGCGTTATATGCGCGGTCCTTAACGGTTAAAGAAAGTGTAGTTTTAAGGGTTTCGGCAATATCGCGGCCTGAATCGTTTATTAAATAAGTATCATCAGCTTCATCAATAAGGTCAATATGTCCCTTTTTGCAAAGAAAAGCAATAGAGTCGTTAACTTCGAAGCAGTTAGCAATACCTTCATAATGCAAAGTGTTGGCTAATAAGTTACCCGGAACAGGTTCGCCAATCATTGAAAGTAAATAACAAATTAAAATTCTAATTTCGGTTGTATTAAATAAACCGCCGATAGGGGAAACACCGGCAGAAACAGCATCTCTTTCCAAAATTATTCTCCTTTATAACCTGAATTAAATATATTATAAAATCTTTTGTATATTTTTTCAAGTTTTATTTTAAAAGCCGCCTGATTTGGCGGCTTTGTTAAAATTATTAGTTAAAGAATGCGTTGTGTACAGCGGTAACAGCAGCATCAGCATATTTTTCTTTAATAAGAACAGAAATTTTAATTTCACTTGTAGCAATCATTTGAATGTTGATACCAGCATCTGATAATGCTTCAAACATTTTAGAAGCAACGCCTGGGTGACTTTCCATACCTGCGCCAACGATTGAAACCTTGCTAACAGAAGTATCAACATTAACACTTTCATAATTCAAACTGTCTTTTAATGATTCGATTGCTTTTACTGCGGTGTCGGCATCATTTTGAGGAACTGTAAAGGTAATGTCTTTAGTGCCGTTACGACCAATAGATTGAAGAATAATATCAACATTTAATTTGTATTGAGCCAATTTGTTGAAAATCTTAAAAGCAACACCGGGAGTGTCCTTTAAACTTACAATAGAAATACTTGCTACGTTATTATCTTTTGCTACACCTTTAATTAATGTTTTTTCCATCTTAACTATCTCCTTTACAATTGTACCTGGTTTATTTTCAAGGCTTGAAAGAACTTCAAGTTCAACATTATATTTTTTAGCCATTTCAACCGAGCGGTTGTTTAAAACTTGTGCACCTAAAGTTGCGAGTTCTAACATTTCGTCATAACAAATTTCGTCTAACTTTTGAGCGTTTGAAACTTTTCTTGGGTCAGCGGTGTAAACACCGTCAACGTCAGTGTAAATTTGGCACAAGTCAGCCTTCATAGAAGCTGCAATAGCAACCGCACTTGTATCAGAACCGCCGCGGCCTAAAGTAGTAACATCATCATACTTATTTAAACCTTGGAAACCTGCAACAATTACTATGTTTTTCTTTGAAATTTCGTTGCGAATTCTTTCGCTGTTTACGTTTTTAATACGAGCAATACCGTGATTTGAGTCGGTATTAAATCCTGCTTGCCAACCTAAAAGCGAAATAACAGGGCAACCTAATTTTTCAATAGCCATTGCAAGAAGGGCGATTGAAATTTGTTCGCCGGCGGATAAAAGCATATCCATTTCACGCTTTGAAGGACTATCAGGATTGATTTCTTTTGCTTTTTCAATAAGGTCATCGGTTGTATCGCCTTGTGCGGATACTACAACTACAACATCGTTACCTTTTTTGTAATCCTCGGTAATGATATTAGCAACATTAAACACGCGCTCGGCGTTTGCGACAGATGAACCACCGAATTTTTTAACTATTAATGACATATTTAAACCCCCAAGGTGTGTAATATTTTTATTGCTTTAATATTTTTGAATTTTGCTAAATTTTCTTTAATTTTGCTCTCAAAATCTTCGTTTGTTATAAAAGCGATTTCTTTGCTGTATTCGTTTTTAACAACCTTTATATTGTCTTGGAAAATATTGTTAAACTGACAAACTAAATCTTCAAAATTTTCGGATTTAATTCTTACAAAGAGTTTTGTAAGTTCGTCAACCGAATTATCAACATAGTCGCCGTTTTGGTCTTCCCAATATAAGTATTTTCGAGTCTTCAGGTGTTTTATACAATCTAAAATATCGGCAACAACGGCACTCGCGGTTGCTTCTTTACCTGCACCCTTACCGTAGAAAACAACTTCACCTGTTTGGTCGCCGGTAACCATAACAGCGTTAAACACACCATTAACACTTGAAAGAATACAACTTCTATCAACAAGTGTTGGTCTAACACTTGCGGTAATTTTGCCGTTTGCGCATTTTTTTGTATTACCAATAAGTTTTACAACACAATTAAAATTATCGGCATATTCAACATCATCAAGTGTAATTTCAGTAATACCTTCGGTTTTTACTTGTTCGGGATAAACGTGTTTTCCAAAACCTAAAGCGGCTAAAATACAAACTTTTCTACAAGCATCGTGACCTTCGATATCGGCAGCGGGATTTTTTTCGGCGTAGCCTTTATCTTGTGCTAATTTTAAAGCATCAGAAAAATCCATATTGTCTACTATCATTTTATTTAAAATAAAGTTTGTTGTGCCGTTTAAAATACCGGAAATTTCGGTAATTTCATTAGCAGATAAGCATTGAGCGATTGGCCTTAAAACAGGAATACCGCCGCCAACACTTGCTTCAAAAAGGAAATTAACGTTATTGTCGCGTGCAATTTTAATAAGTTCGGCGCCCTTTGCGGCAACTAATTCTTTGTTAGATGTAACAACGCTTTTTCCTTTTAATAAACATTGTTTAACAAAATCATAAGCCGGATTAATTCCGCCCATAACTTCTGCAACAACTTTTACAGAATCATCATTAAGAATTTCTTCGAAATTTTTAGTGAACTTATCACTGTAAGAAAGGTCTTTAAAATCCCTTAAATCTAAGATGTATTTAACATTTACATCTTCTAAAACTTTAGTTTTCATTCGGTCAGCATGGTTTATTAAAATTTCGGCTACACCCGAGCCTACAACACCATGACCCATAATAGCTACATTAATCATAGTTACCTCCACTAATTGTTTTTATTGAAACAACACCTGTTACTTTTGAAAGATTATTAATTAGTTCGTCAATGCTAATAGTTGAATTATTAATATCAACCGTTAGTGCGACATCGGCAACGCCGTCAACAGGGGTGTTTTGGTTAACGGTAATTAAATTCACATTAACCTTTGAAAGTTCGGTTGTAAGGGCAGAGAATACACCCGCCTTATCCGAAAGTTTGGCTTTTAAGTTTAAGCAGTTGTTTTTATTGTCGGAATATTTAAAAACAAAATCCTTATACTTATAAAAAGCACTTCTTGAAATACCAGCCATTTGAATGGCTTTTGTAATGTTTGGGGCTTGTCCTGTGGCAAGTAATTCTTTAGCATAAACAACGCTTTGAAATACCGCAGGCAAAACATTTGTACTTACCAGTAAAAACTTTTCACTGCCCATAATTGTCCTCCAATCAAGAACTATTGTATTCAATTATAGTACAAATTCTTAAAATAATCAACCCCCAAAAAACAATTTTTTAAATATATATCATTTTTCATAAAACTTTTTAAAAACAAGGTGAATTTTTTGAACAAACAAGCAAAAATCGACGCAATTATAAACGTAATTTATTACTTTTTAATTATATTTTTAGGAATAATAATATTTAAGTTTTTGTTTAGTTATCTTTTTCCGTTTGGTGTAGCTTCAGCGGTTGCTTATTTGATGCAAAATCCTGCTAAAAAAATTGCTAAAAAGTTTGATTTAAAATCAGGTTCGATTGCTGCGGTTTTAGCGCTATTGTTATATTTATTGTTGGTAGTTTTACTCGGATTCATAGGGTATAAATCTTTTTATTATTTATTCGCTTTTTCCCAATATTTTATAAAAAGATTACCTGATTTTTTAGAAAACATAAAATCAATAAAAATTTTAAGCGGTTTGCCAACCGAATATTTAGAAACATTTAAATCAATTTTTTCTAATGTTGCAAATACTGTTGTTTTGCGTGTTACTGACTATATCTCGAGTTTGGCGGCAAGTGTTGCAAAAGCTATGCCATTATTTATTTTAAGTAGTATAGTTGCTTTAGTTGCAACCTGTTATATAGCAAAAGATTTTGAAAAACTTTCGTTGTTCTTTAAAAATTTATGCGGTTCAAAAATATATCAAAAAACAATAAAAATAAAAGAAATAGTATCGGAAAGTGTTTTTAAAATTCTAAAAGGTTATATAATTTTAAGTGCTATAACTTTTGTTGAGGTTGTTATTGGACTTTTATTATTAAAGACAAAATATTCGCTTATTATAGCGGCGCTTATAAGTTTAGTAGATTTATTGCCGGTTTTAGGTGTGGGTTCGGTTTTACTGCCTTGGGCGATTTATGAGATAATATTTGCTTCAACACTTAAAGGTATAGGAATTGCAACACTCTATTTAGTGGTGATTTTAATTAGAAACTTTTTAGAGCCGAAAATTATAAGCAAACAAATAGGAATACATCCTTTATTTACATTAGTTTCAATATTTATTGGATTGAAATTGATTGGATTTTGGGGGTTGTTTATATTCCCGATAACACTAATAGTAGTTATAAAATATTACAAAAATGAGTTGGAATCTAATGAGGGGTTGTCAAACTAAACAGGCTTTGCATATTATGTGGTGTAAAGAATAAATTAAAAGCCGAGTGAGTTAAATGAAAAGATATTTAATTGTTACGGGAACAGTAACATATGCTATAAAAGGTAGGGATATTTTAAGAAAAAAAGGCTTTAAAGTGAGCGTGGAACGAAGCAGTTCGGTATCGGCTTCGGAAGGGTGCGGATATGCGATAATCCTCCAAGGAGATATTGAACAAGCGGAAAAAATCTTGCGCGAAGCAGGAGTTAAAATTTTAAAAATTACTGAAAAAAAGTGAAATTACGGGCGTCTCAAATTTGGCTTTGAGATGCCTTTTTATTTGGAGGGTTTATATGATTTATTTAGACAATGCAGCAACGAGCGGTCATAAGCCGCAAACAGTAATAAACGCGGTTAATTATGCCTTAAAAAATTTAAGCGCAAATCCCGGAAGAAGCGGACATAAAGCATCTTTAGATGCCGCTAATGCGGTATATAAAACAAGGCAAAAGGTAAGCGATTTCTTTGGCGCAAGTGCAGCGGAAAATGTAGTTTTCACATTGAATTGTACACAAAGTATAAACTATGTTTTGAAAGGAGTTTTAAAAGAGGGGGACCATATTATTGTGTCATCTGTAGAACATAATGCGGTTATGCGACCATTAGAAAAACTTGGAATAAAATACGATATTGCAGAAGTTTCTATGGAAGATGATGAAGAAACATTAGAAAATTTCATCTCTAAAATAAAGCCAAATACAAGACTTATTTTTTGTACTGCGGCGTCAAATGTAACAGGGAAAATACTGCCCATTAAAGAAATAGGAGAAATTTGTAAAAACAAAGGTATTTTATTTGGTGTTGATGCGGCACAAGCGGCAGGTGTTTTTCCTATTGATATGAAAAAAATGGGGATTGATTATTTGTGTGTAGCGGCTCATAAAGGGCTTCATGCCCCAATGGGTGTAGGGATTTTGATATGTGAAAAACCAATATTTAATACTCTTATTGAAGGGGGTACAGGCAGTAATTCAATAAGCCTCTTACAACCTTTGGAATTGCCCGAAAGACTTGAAAGCGGAACGGTAAATTTGCCTGGTATTTTAGGGGTGTTAGCGGGTATAGAATTTGTCGAAAGTAAGGGTGTTGATAAAATTTACAGTTATGAAACTTTATTAAACCAAAAACTTTATAAAGGACTTTTGAAAAATAAAAATATTGAACTTTATACTGATTTTCCTGAAAAATTTAAGTTTACTCCAATAGTTTCTTTTAATGTTAAAAATTTTGAAAGTGGTGAAGTTGCGCAGATTCTCTCTGAAAAAGGAATTGCTGTAAGGGGCGGTCTTCATTGTGCACCGGCGGCACATAAAATGTTAAATACGTTGTCAAGAGGTACGGTAAGGGCTTCTGTTTCGGCTTTTAATAGTGAAAATGATATATTATATCTAATAAATATATTAAATAATAAATATTTTATAAAAAATTAGAAATTTACTATTGATTGAAAAGTTATTGTGTGATAAAATAAAATAGATAAATTATAAGTAAAGGAATGCTTTTAATGGGCGCTATTTTTGATGGAATTTATACAATATGGAATCAATTAATCTATGCAATTACAAGCATAGGCATTCCA
>JAZNCS010000027.1:0-15849 GCA_045587685.1 Acutalibacteraceae bacterium | reverse complement strand
CGATAAAGGTAGAGACCTTGCTGATTTTCAATATCATCATACAATTTTTTATTTGTTTCCTTATGGTCAAATAACATTTTACTGTAAATTATAGAAAAACTTGTATGAACAGCTAGTCTATAATTAATCAAAATGTTTTTAATCAACCAATCTGTAGAAAACTCTTTTTTGCTAATGTAATCTTTTGCCTTCTTCTCGTCATACCAAAAAACCTTGTTTCGAATCAAGGTGGCACAGACAATAGATGCGATTTTGTGTAAGTCTAAACGATACTTATCATCGTCTAAATCTTCGCCCTTTTTCAAAAAGATGTCCCCATAAAAATTTTTCTTTATATTCTCTCTTTTTTGTTTGAAGAGGGGGTGACTTTTTGCAAAAATGCTTTCCGTATTAAGAGTTTCAAAATCGCAAGCATCTTTGAAATCAGAGTCTATATCTTCTGCAATTTCTTCCACTAAAGGTATAACTATTTTATGAAAAATATAATCGTAACTATGTAATTTATCAATATCGCTTTTAAAATTTTGCTGCTCACTCATATTTATTACCTTTTAGAGTATATCCTTTTGGCTTTTCTTCATCCAAAAATCTTACAAAATCACTTAATGGTTTAGAATTATTGTTCGGTGAAATTGTATTGAGCAAAATGCGACTATGTGAAACGAATTTTATTTTCTTATTTTTTGTCCAATTATTATAGTTTGTAACAATAGTAAAAGAAATTATAAAAAGAACAACAATAGCGACTAAAGAAATTATAATTGTAATATTCATTATTTTTCACCTACAAGAGAAGCTTCTTTTGTTGAAAACGCCTCAGCAAAGCAAAGAATGGAGAAAATAACACAAACTATCGTAAAAAGTATAATCAAAATTGTTTGGACCCAATTACAATTCATTAAATATATAAAGTACAAAAGTGGGTAAACAAGAACATAGCCGAGAGTGACTAATAGCCAACGATACTGTATTTCTTCCGTTTTTGCTTTTAATGCAATCACTTGTATAACACTTTGAGAGAGTGTTGTAATAGCAAACGTTACAACAGTTGCAAATAGCGATACAATATACGGCTTTATAAACTCAACAAAGGTTATTTCAGGATTGCCTTGCTTCGGTATTTCTATTGCGTATGTTGTTAATATACACACTAAAAGTGACATAGCAAGCGAAAAAGAGAAGCTTGCACTAGTTTTTTTATCTATAGTTGATAGCATTGGATTTCTTTTCATAATAATCTACGCCAGTTCCAATATTTTTTCGGTGTAAGGTATACAAGATTGCTCTTGTATACCTTAACACACTATACAAAGATATTGACTTTTAAGTCGTTCCACCTGTGTATGCGGTGCTTGGTGCTATCTTTATACAGATAAGCTTTTGCATCGTCTAAATTAAGCACAAACTCCGTTACTTTGGTGAATGGGTTATTATTTCCCACTTTCCTTAATTGCAGCCTGTGCTGCAGCGAGGCGAGCGATTGGCACGCGGAATGGTGAACAAGATACATAGTCAAGACCGATCTTATGGCAGAACTCAACAGAAACAGGGTCGCCACCGTGTTCACCGCAGATACCGCAGTGCATTGTAGGACGTACTTTCTTACCGAGAGTTACAGCCATATCCATTAACTTACCAACACCGTTTTGGTCGAGCTTAGCAAATGGATCGTTTTCGTAAATCTTTGTATCATAGTAAGCGGTTAAGAACTTACCAGCGTCATCACGGCTGAAGCCGAATGTCATTTGGGTAAGGTCGTTAGTACCAAAGCAGAAGAATTCAGCTTCAGTAGCAATTTCGTCAGCAGTAAGACATGCTCTTGGGATTTCCATCATAGTACCAACTTCGTACTTAAGGTCAGCGCCTGCAGCAGCAATTTCAGCGTCAGCAGTAGCAACAACGATGTCCTTAACGAACTTCATTTCCTTAACTTCGCCGGTTAATGGAATCATGATTTCAGGAACAAGGTTCCAATCAGGATGAGCTTTCTTAACATTGATTGCTGCACGGATAACAGCAGAAGTTTGCATCTTAGCAATTTCAGGATAGGTAACTGCAAGACGGCATCCACGGTGACCCATCATTGGGTTGAATTCGTGGAGAGAAGTGATGATATTCTTAATATCAGCAACTGTTTTGCCTTGAGCAGCAGCTAAAGCTTCAATGTCAGCTTCTTCAGTAGGAACAAACTCATGGAGAGGTGGATCTAAGAAACGGATAGTAACAGGGTTACCTTCAAGTGCTTCGTAAATCTTTTCAAAGTCGCCTTGTTGATAGGGGAGAATCTTCTCAAGAGCTGCTTCTCTTTCTTCTACAGTGTCAGAACAAATCATTTCACGGAAAGCAGCAATTCTATCAGCTTCGAAGAACATATGCTCAGTACGGCAGAGACCGATACCTTCAGCACCGAGTTCGCGAGCCTTTTTAGCATCAGCAGGTGTATCAGCGTTGGTGCGTACCTTTAAGGTTCTGAATTCATCAGCCCAAGCCATGATACGACCGAATTCGCCAGCGATTTCAGCATCAACAGTTGGGATAATACCATCGTAGATGTTACCTGTAGAACCATCAATAGAAATGTAGTCGCCTTCATTATAGGTTTTACCAGCAAGTGTAAACTTCTTGTTAGCTTCGTCCATAATAATGTCGCCGCAACCAGATACGCAGCAAGTACCCATACCACGAGCAACAACGGCAGCGTGAGAGGTCATACCGCCACGAACGGTAAGAATACCTTGAGAAGCCTTCATACCTGTAATATCTTCAGGTGAGGTTTCAAGACGAACGAGGATAACCTTTTCGCCACGGTTGTTCCAGATTTCAGCATCTTCAGCAGTAAATACAACCTTACCGCAAGCAGCACCTGGAGAAGCGCCTAAGCCCTTACCTGCAGGAGTAGCAGCCTTAAGAGCCTTAGTATCGAATTGTGGGTGGAGAAGTGTATCAAGGTTACGAGGATCGATCATAGCAACAGCTTGTTTCTTATCGATCATACCTTCATCAACTAAATCACAAGCGATCTTGAGAGCAGCTTTAGCAGTTCTCTTACCGTTACGAGTTTGAAGCATAAAGAGTTTACCGTGTTCAACAGTAAATTCCATATCTTGCATATCACGATAGTGATCTTCAAGGATAGCGCAAACTTTGTTGAATTCTTCAAAAGCTTCTGGGAACTTTTGAGCCATTTCAGCGATAGGCATTGGGGTACGAACACCAGCAACAACGTCTTCACCTTGTGCATTTGTAAGGAACTCACCCATAAGGCCGCGTTCACCTGTAGCAGGGTCACGAGTAAATGCAACACCAGTACCACAGTCATCACCCATGTTACCAAACGCCATCATTTGAACGTTAACAGCAGTACCCCAAGAATATGGAATATCGTTGTCACGACGGTAAACGTTAGCACGTGGGTTGTCCCATGAACGGAAAACAGCTTCAACAGCGCCGATTAATTGTTCTTTAGGATCAGCAGGGAAGTCCTTGCCGATTTTGCTCTTATATTCAGCTTTAAACTGACCTGCAAGTTCTTTAAGGTCTTCAGCGGTAAGCTCAACGTCTTGAGTTACGCCTTTTTCTTCCTTCATTTTGTCGATAAGTTCTTCAAAGTATTTCTTACCAACTTCCATAACTACGTCAGAATACATTTGGATAAATCTTCTGTAGCAGTCCCAAGCCCAACGAGCGTTGCCTGATTGTTCAGCCATAAATTCAACAACTTCTTCGTTAAGACCGAGGTTAAGAATGGTATCCATCATACCAGGCATTGATGCACGTGCACCTGAACGAACAGATACAAGGAGAGGATTGGTTTTGTCACCAAACTTTTTGCCGGTGATACCTTCCATATCATCGATACCCTTCATGATTTGAGCCATGATTTCATCATTGATTTTTCTGCCATCTTCATAATACTGTGTGCAAGCCTCAGTAGAAACAGTGAAACCTTGTGGTACAGGAAGACCAATTTTAGTCATTTCTGCAAGGTTAGCACCCTTACCGCCGAGAAGCTCACGCATGCTAGCGTCACCTTCTTTAAAAAGGTAAACATACTTGTGACCCATAAAGAATCAACCTCCTAAAATTATTATGGAAAACTCCATTATTAACAAAATTATACCTAATATATATAGGTATCCAACCCATTATACCAAACCTTTTAGAAAAAATAAAGAGATTTTTTCAATTTTTTTAAAAATATTGTTATTTTATTAAAAACTTACTAAAAAACTACAAAAAAATGTAAATAATAGTGTAATTGTTAAATATTTAAGTTGACTTTTTAAAGGTGTGTGATAAAATTATATTGGTGAAAAATTTATTTTTATTTGGAGGCAAAAATGGAAAATCTTATTAAAGAGTTAACTGCAACCGGAATTATTCCTGTAGTTAAAATTGATAATGCAGACCAAGCCGTAGGTTTGGCAACGGCATTAAGAAATGCAGGTATAAACTGTATTGAAATTACATTCCGTACAGCTGCAGCTGAACAAGCAATTAAAAATATTGCAAAAGCATATCCTGATATGCTTATTATTGCGGGTACTGTTCTTACCGAAGAACAAGCTGACACTGCTATGAACGCTGGTGCAAAGGCAGTAGTAGCTCCGGGTCTTAACCCTACAGTAGTTGCCAACAACATTAAGAAGGGTTACCCTGTAATTCCTGGTGTTTGCACTCCAAGTGAGGTTGAAATAGCACTTTCATTAGGTTTAACATATTTAAAATTCTTCCCTGCAGAAGCAGCAGGTGGCGTTAATATGATTAAATCAATGGCGGCACCTTACACAAATGTTAAGTTTATGCCAACAGGCGGAATTTCTACTGCTAATTTGGCTAACTATATCAACTGTAAGGCAGTATTTTGCTGTGGCGGCAGTTGGATGGTTCCAGCCGACAAGATTACAAACGGCGAATTCGAGAAAATAGAAAAATTAGCAACTGAAGCAGTTGCTTTATTAAAGGAGATTAGAAAATAATGAAGGTTGTAACTTTTGGTGAATTAATGTTAAGACTTCAGCCTTATGACTATTTGCGTTTTGTTCAAGCAGATTCTTTTGAGGCTACATTTGGCGGCGGTGAAGCTAATGTTTCGGTTTCACTTGCAAACTACGGATTAGACAGTCACTATATTACAAAACTCCCTAAACACGCTATTGGTCAAATGGCTGTTAATAGTCTTCGTAAGTATGGTGTTAATACTGACGGTATCGTTCGCGGTGGCGATAGAGTAGGTATATACTATCTTGAAAAAGGTGCTTCACAAAGAGGCAGCGTTTGTATTTACGACCGCGCTCATTCCGCAATCGCAGAAGCTTCTAAAGAAGATTTTGATTGGGATAAGATTTTTGAAGGTGCCGATTGGTTCCACTTTACAGGTATTACCCCTGCTTTAGGACCAAATGTTGTTGAAATTTGTAAGGACGCTTGTATTGCTGCTAAAAAGCACGGCGTAAAGATTAGTTGCGACCTTAACTATCGCGGTAAACTTTGGACACGCGCTGAAGCACGCGAAGCTATGACTGAACTTTGTAAGTATGTTGATGTTTGCATTTCAAACGAAGAAGATGCTAAAGATGTTTTCGGTATAGAGGCTGAAAATACTGATATTAACGCAGGTGAACTTAACAAAGAAGGTTACAAGAGCGTTGCTCGTCAACTTATGGATAAATTCCAATTTGAAAAGGTTGCTATTACTTTAAGAGAAAGCAAATCTGCTTTTGATAATGACTGGAGTGCAATGCTTTACGATGGAACCGATTATTGCTTCTCAAAACTTTATCATTTGCATATTATTGACCGTGTAGGCGGCGGAGATAGTTTTGGCGGCGGTTTGATTTACTCATTACTTACAGGAAAGAGTACACAAGAAGCGGTTGAGTTTGCAGTTGCAGCTTCTGCACTCAAACATTCAATCGAAGGCGACTATAATTTCGTTACTGTAGATGAAGTTGAAAAACTTGCAGGTGGTAACGGTTCGGGCCGCGTACAAAGATAATATTTTAAAGCCGCCTTTTTTAAGGCGGCTTTTGTGTTTAGTAACGTTTCATTTTAGTTACGTCGTTGTCGTGAATAATGGTAATAAATTTAACACTTGAAAGTTCTATCATCACAGTCATACAGGCTTCTTTTAGTTTTAAAACCAAAAAGTTATTACTTACCTGAAAAAGTGTACCAATACGGCATATAATATTTTCACCCAAAAGTGATTCAACTTTCACGAGTTTTCCTATATGTGTGTGAAGATAAGAGGGTATAGAATAATTTGTTGCCTTTTCACACAAACTTGAATTTATAGGATTTTCAATACTTATAGGATATTTATTAGTATCCTTTTTTAAGTAGTTTTCATATAACTTTAAATCCTTTTCGCTGACAATAGCACAAGGGAAGTCAGATTTATTGTTCATAACAATAAACACTCCATTTTTAATAAAATATAACATTACATTCTATGAAAGGGAGAAGTAATTGTGATTAAAACACCGCATATAAATGCAAACGAAAATGATTTTGCCAAAACAGTTTTAATGCCTGGCGACCCCAAACGCGCAAAGTTTATTGCCGAAAATTTTTTAGAAAATGCAAAACTTATTAATGATGTAAGAGGCGTTCAAGGTTATACAGGTACCTATAAAGGCAAAAGAGTCAGTGTGATGGCAAGTGGTATGGGTGTGCCTTCAATGGCGATTTATTCTTATGAGTTGTTTAATTTCTTTGATGTTAAAAATATAATAAGGGTAGGCTCGGCAGGGTCTTACCAAAAAAACGTTAAGGTAAGGGATATTGTTTTAGCTAAAAGCGCAGTAACAAATTCAAATTATATTTCTGCTTTTTGTGAGGATAAAAATTATAAACCTGTTTGCAGTAGTGATTTACTTGAAAGCGCAAAAAATATAGCAATTAAAATGGATTTGAATTTTCATATTGGCGAAGTTTTCACAAGTGATGTTTTTTATGAACGCGAAGATTTACCCGAAGAAGAAAAAGCGCTAAACAAGTGGGGCAAAGCGGGTGTTTTGGCGGTAGAAATGGAAACCGCGGCGCTTTATTTAAATGCCCAGTTAAGTAATAAAAATGCTCTAACAATATGTACGATATCAGATTCACTCGTAACAGGGGAGGCAATTTCGGCTGAAGAAAGGCAAAATTCGTTTTCTCAAATGATAACGTTGGCTCTTGAATTAGCAATAAGTATGGAAAAATAAACAAATATAAAAACGGTGTTGATACTTTCGATATCAACACCGTTTGCTTATCCTAAAAAGGTATCAATTATTTCTTGTAAACTGTCAGTCATAGTTGTGCCATTGTCAGATGAACCAAAGAAGAAATAATAGCAAAGTAAGGCAGCAGCCAAAACAATAATTACCATTAAAATAATCATAGGAACTTTTAAGCCGCGTTTCTTTTTAAGTTTAGAAGGTTTAGAGTCTTCTTGAAACTCAGATGGTTTAACACTTTCGCTTGTATCCGAGTATATATTTGTATCGGTATCATAATCATCTTCGTCGTCATCAACTGTGAAGGCGTTATTTTCGACAATTTCACCTACAGCACTAAAAATACCATTTTTGCGTGGTGAATATGAAGTGTAAGCGGTAGGAATTGGTGAAAATTCTTTAGCAATATTTTCATTTGCATCATCAGCACCGCCAAAGAAGAAGAAATCTTCGTCACTGTCAGATTTATCGTCATATTTAGCTTTTGTTTCTTCTGAAGAAGTTTGTTCGGGAACTTCTTCTTTAACAGGTTCTTTTATATCTTCTTGAGAAATTTTTGTTTCTTCATTGTTAAGGTCGGCGCTATTTTCTGAAACTTCGGCCTCATCTTCACTGATTTCGGTTTCTTCAGCTACTATTTTTGGGGTCGTATCGTCCAAAACTAATTTCATAACAGGTGGGGTTGAAGGAGTTTGAACTTCAGTTTCGGTATCCGCTTTAGTTTCAGTATCTATTTCAGTTTCGGTTTGAATTTCAGCCTCGTCCTCAATTTTAACTTCGTTATTTTCTATAGATTTTTTATTATCGGTATCGTTATTGATATATAACTCTTGAAAATAAGGATGAATTAAATTGTGCATAATTGTTTTGCGAATGTTTTTATTTTCGGTCAATAAAATTATAGTTTGTGGACCGCTTTCAATTATGCAACCACCAAAATAACCTTCGGGTGTAACCAATGGTAATGAATCTTTAATAATTTGAATATTTTGGTTAGCTTCAATTCCGTATTCGGAATTATCTACAGTGACAAGGGAACTGCCGATAGCATTTGTTGTAAGGTTTATAATGCCTTCTTCGGAAAAAAGTGAACCTATAACTATAGCAACCTGGCTTCTCGAAATTGCACGAGCTAAAGAATGAACAAAAGTCTTCTTATCGGGTGCTTTAGTTGTAAGTAAACGCATTTTGCAGCATCCGCATAAATTAAATTCAAGTTCAAAATCGGTGTTAGATTTAAAATAAATTATATCAGTTTTAATATTTTCAAACATCTTTTTACCTCTCACTTAAAAAAGGATATTCCAAATTATTTTTATTATACCAAGCTTTTGGATAGCGTGGTTCAGGATTTAATACCGCTTGTGAAGTATCAACCGAAGTTGTTTCATTTGGGCGAACTTTTCTTGCGACAACAACAAAACGAGCATCATTAAAATCTCTAGAGCAAGTGATTAGTGTTAGGAATTTGTCGCCGTATTTTGTATCAACAGCAGTATCAATAATACTGCGTTCAAGTAATTCGTTATTCCATTGGTTGAATTCATACTCATTTTTGAAATCTAATTTTGAGTAATCAAATATATAATTTCCTTCCGCGCCTTCTTCATACTCTTCTCTTGGGTTGTAATCATCTTTTGGGTCAGCGTTAAGTAAATACATATAGCAAATTTTGTATTTTGAGTATTCTTCAAGAGTTGTAAGTTCAATAATTGGGTGTTCTTTATAATACTCTAAATTTTTATATTTTGCAAGTCCACCAAACATAGAACCATTTTTCATTTGGTGACCGTTTATGGTTAAATTATCACTTACGTCCTTTTTTGTTAAAACATTTGTGCAATCGAAAAACAATGCTCCGTAAGCACTGCGTTGGTGTTTTTGGTTATATTTTAAGTAATAATCGTCATTATCGGTTTGATAAATAGGGTTATCAATATTGGTTCCTTTGATGGTAATCCAACCTTTGAAATCGGGGTTTTCGTTTAAAAAATATGCAATAGCTTCTTTTTTAGATGCTAAATCGCCCGAACCTGAAGATTGATACCAAATTTTCTTGTTATTGTCAAGAATGCTTTGTGTAATAAACATATCACCTAAGTAACTGATTAAATACACTGTAGCGCCGATAATCACAGTAACTGCTAACAAAACAATACTTTTAAGGATTATTGTTTTTTTATTATCGTTCTTGTTTGGGATATATAAACGGTAAAATCTTTTGCATACTTTTGTCAAAATATTATCGCTTTTTAAAATATTCATTTTACAGTTCCTCTACAAAAATCATTATTAAATCAAAAATATTAAGTGCTGCGGTTTGGCGTACAAAATCGCGGCTTTTTGGCGTTATATTGAGTTCTTTGACTAAGGTGTTTTTGTTAGAACTTATAGCAATATATACAAGTCCTGCTTGTTTGCCTTCGCTTTTGTTTGGTCCGGCAACACCTGTTACTGAAACACCTAAATCACTATCGGCTTTAATTCTTACGTTTTCAGCCATAAATTTCGCTGTTTCTTTGCATATAGCACCTTGCTCATCAAGAACTTCTTTTGGTACGTTTAAAATCTCGTTTTTAATTTTGCAAGAATAAGAGGTAACACCTAATTCAAAAACATCCGAAGCGCCCGAAACTGCAGTAATATAGGAGGAGACAAGACCGCCTGTGCAAGATTCGGCAGTGGCGATGGTTAGGCCTTTTGTTTTTAAAAGGTTTACAACCTCTTCGGCTTTGTTAAGTATTTCGTTTTTAAGCAAAGCAATTATCCTTTCAGTCAATAAATGAGTATTCGGTTTCGCTTATTGCCTTTTCAATAAGATAATCTATGTTAAGATTTTTTTCAGCCTCTTCGCAAGACTCAATAGTAGGTCTTGTTTTAGGGTGTTTTGGGGTGAAGACAGTACAACAATCCTCATAAGGCAAAATTGAGGTCTCAAAAGCATCAATTTTGCGAGAAATAGTAATAATTTCTTCCTTGTCCATACCAATTAAAGGACGAAGAACAGGCATATTCACAACATTGTCAGTAGTAACTAATGCGGGTAAAGTTTGACTTGCAACCTGACCTAAACTTTCGCCTGTAATAAGCGCTAAACTGTTAGAATTACGAGCAATTTTTTCAGAAATGCGCATCATCATTCGGCGCATAATTAAAGTGAAATAATCTTCAGGACAGTTTTTTGCAATCTCATCTTGAATTTCGGTAAAAGGTACAATAGCGAGGTTTATTGTGCCGCTGAAACGCGCAACCTTTGAAAGTAAAGTTTTTACCTTTAATTCGGCGCGAGGACTTGTATACGGCGGACTCGCAAAGTGAATTGCCTTTAAGCGAAGTCCTCTTTTTGCCATAGTCCAAGCGGCTACAGGGCTATCAATACCGCCTGAAATTAAAATTGAAGCAGTACCCGCGGTACCAACAGGCAAACCGCCTGCGCCTTGGATTTGTCCTGCTCGTACATATGCTGAATAATCACGGATTTCAACATTGACTATCAAATCAGGATTATGAACATCTACCTTTAAATGTGGAAATGCGCGTAGCAACCTACCACCAAGTTCACGACAAATTTCGGGCGATTTTAAAGGGAATTTTTTATCGGAGCGTTTTGCTTCTACTTTGAATGTTTTTATATTTTCCAATGTCTCACGCAAATATTCTACCGACTTGGAAATAATATCCTCCATATTTTTTTCGCAAACACAAGCACGACTAAATGCTGCAATACCAAAAATGAGTTTTACGCGTTCTAAAGCTTCGTTAAAATCAAAACTATCTTCGAGAGGCTCTACATATATGGTTGATTGAGCCTTTTTTATTTCAAATTTTCCTAAATCACTAAGGCGCTTACGCATACTTCTTATAAGCGTATCTTCAAAATGGGCGCGGTTTAAACCTTTTAGGATTAGTTCGCCGTTTTTAATTAATATAATTTCTTTCATTAGTTTGCCTTTCTAATTTTTTTCGAAGCTTCTAACAAAGCCTCAAAAAGCATATCTACATCTTGTTTTGTGTTATATCTTGAAAAACTAATTCTTATAGCAGAGTCAATTTCATTGTCTAAAAGGCCGATTTCTTTAAGTACATAACTTTTTTTGCCCTTCGAACAAGCGCTACCGCTTGAAACATAAATTTCTTTGTTTTCAAGAAAGTGAAGAATAGTTTCTGAACGATAACCTAAAAGCGAAATATTAAGCACGTATGGACAACCATCGTCACAAGAGTTTATTTTAATCAAGTTGCTTTTTAAAAAAAGTTCTTTAGCATATTTAAAAAGTTCTTTTTGAATGTTTAGTTGATTTTGTAGGTTGGGTAAATCTTCGACAGCGCCTTGGAGCGCGGCGATAAGCGGTAAACTTTCGGTTCCTGAACGAAGACCTTTTTCTTGACCGCCCCCAACGATTAACGGGTTTATATGAACCGAAGACTTGCAGTATAAAAATCCAATACCTTTTGGAGCGTGAATTTTATGTCCACTTGCGGTAAGTAAATCCACACCTAATTGAGTAACGCTTATGGGTAACTTTCCGTAACCTTGAACCGCGTCACAGTGGAATAAGGCGTTAGGGGAAAGGGATTTAATGAGTTTTGCGGCTTCGGATATCGGCTGTATAGAACCTAATTCGTTATTAACCATCATAATACTTACAAGCACAGTTTTGCTGTTAAGACAATTTTTGAGGTCATCAAGCGAAATAACACCGTTTTTATCAGGGTGAAGGTAAATTACCTCAAAGCCTTCATTTTCGAGTTTTTTTACGGCCTCTAAAACAGAAGGGTGTTCAATAGCGGTTGTAATAATACGGTTGCCGTAACTTTTACGCGATAAAGCCGACATAACAGCCATATTATTAGCTTCTGTTCCGCAAGAGGTAAATATAATTTCGTTTTCTTTAGCCGAAATTGATTTTGCAATTATTTTTCTTGCGTTGTTTAATGCAATTTCAGCGTACATGCCTAAAATATGTAGAGAGGAAGGATTGCCCCAATTTTCTGTTAAAGCTTTATTCATTAAAGTAATTGCTTTGTCACAAGGCTTTGTTGTAGCCGAATTATCAAGGTAAATCATATCCTCACACCCTTCGTAGCACATATGTAATAACATTATACTATATAATTAATAAAAACTCAATATCAAACATAAAAAAGTTTATAAATTAATAACATTTATTTAGGTGATTATTTGAAAAATGTGTTAACTTTTTTAGAAACTTTAGTTTCGGGTACATTTCCGTTTTTTCTTTTGGTAATTTGTGGTGGCTTTTTTACTGTTAAAGCCAAATTTTTTCAGTTTAGAAATTTTAAAAAATCAATAAAATTGTTTTTTAAAAGTGAAGAAAAGAACGAAAAAACCTCGGGATTTAGTATGTTTCAGTCGCTTTGCACTTCGCTTTCGGCAACCTTGGGCACAGGAAATATAGCCGGTGTTGCGGGGGCTATATCCTTAGGTGGCGCGGGAGCGGTTTTTTGGATGTGGATTACCTCCATTTTAGGTACTTGTGTAAAAAGTGTTGAAATTTTTTTAGCAATTAAATACCGACAAAAAGAAAGTCAGAGTTATGTTGGCGGACCGATGTATTATATTAAAAACGCTTTACCAAAGGTTTTTATGCCGCTGGGGTTCGTTTTTTCGATTGTTGGCATTATTGCCGCATTTTTCAATGGAAATGTAACCCAAATCAATGCGGTTGCGGTTGCAATGCCTAACTCAATTTTAATGAAATTTTTAGTTGGAATTGTTTTTGCAATAATAACAGCGGCTGTTTTAATAGGCGGCGCAAAAAGAATAGGCAAATTTACTGAAAAAGCAGTGCCTTTGATGGCGGGTATATATATCGTTTTATGCCTTGGTGTGATATTTGTAAATTTTCAATACTTACCGAAAGTATTTAAAATGATTTTTGTTGGTGCTTTTAAACCTAAAGCGGTAACTGCGGGGGCAGTTTCTTCCTTTGCTACTACTGTTTTTACCGGCGCATCAAGGGGTGTTTTTTCTAACGAAGCGGGACTTGGCACTTCGGCAATGGCGCACTCGGCAACCGATAATGCAAACGAAAAAACTCAAGGTTTGTTTGGGATATTTGAGGTCTTTGTTGATACTATTCTTTTATGTACTCTAACCGCATTGACAATTCTTTGCAGCAAGGTTAAAATAGAATACGGAAGTATTTCTTCAAGCGAACTTGTAGGTAGTTCTTTTAATACACTTTATGGTAAGTTTTCGCAGCCGATTTTAGTTGTTTTACTTGGGTTTTTAGCAATAACAAGTATTATAGGTTGGGCATTTTACGGAATAATTTGCACTAAATATATCTTCGGTAAAGAAAAGGTGTTTATCTATTTATATCCGTTAGGGTGTGTTATAGGTGTTTTTTGTAATGTGCAAATGGTTTGGCGGATTGCCGCTATTTGTACGGGTGTTATGCTTTGTATAAATGTAATTGCTATTATTATTTTGCAAAATAACGCGTTGGAATTTTTAAAGGAGTAGAAAATGTTTAAGAGAAGAATAAAAAATATTCAAAAATTTTTAAGCGAGAATGATGCCGTTTTAATAACAAGTAACCCTAATCGTCTTTATTTTACAGGTTTTAGTTCTTCGGCGGGGGATTTGGTTATAACTAAAGAAAAGGCTTTTTTCTTTATTGATTTTAGGTATTTTGAAAAAGCAAAGACAAGTATAGATAGTTGCGAGGTTGTTTTAATAACAAAACTTTTTTCACAACTTAACGACTTGATTTTAAAAGAAAAAATAGAAAATATTTATATGGAAACAAGCAGTGTAACGATTGATTTTTATAAAACATTAGTTGAAAATTTAAAAAATGTAAATATATCCGATTTTAGCGGTATAGATAAAAAAATACAGTCTTTAAGAGCGGTTAAGGATAGTAGCGAAATAGCGCTTATAAAAAATGCTCAAGAGATAACCGACCGCGCGTTTTCATATATTTTAGACAAAATAAAGGTCGGTGTAACCGAAAAAGAATTAGCCCTTCAGTTAGAGTTTTTTATGCGTAAAAACGGCAGTGAAGGTGTAGCATTTGATTTTATAGTTGTTTCGGGCAAAAACACCTCTTTGCCGCACGGGGTTCCTACTGATAAAAAAATAGAATACGGCGATTTAGTAACAATGGATTTCGGCGCGGTTGTTGGCGGATACCGAAGTGATATGACAAGAACTGTAGCAGTTGGTTTTGTAAGTGATAAACAACGTGAAGTTTACAATACTGTTTTATCGGCTCAAAATGCGGCTTTGGAAAAAATTAAAGCGGGTGAAATTTGCTGTGAAATAGATGCTGTTTCACGAAATATAATTTCTAAAGCGGGTTACGGCGAATGTTTTGGCCACGGATTAGGTCACAGTGTAGGGATTGAAATTCACGAAAATCCTGCATTTAATACAAGAGATAAAACAGTTTTGGAAAGCGGAATGGTAATTACTGTTGAACCGGGTATTTATATTGAAAACGAGTTTGGTGTGCGAATAGAAGATATGATAAAAGTCACCGAAAATGGCATAGAAAATTTAACAAAAAGTAACAAGGAACTAATAGTGGTTTAAAAAAAGCCTTGCAAAGAGTGTCTTTGCAAGGCTTTAAATTATTCTTTTATTTGTAGCGATTTTTCTCGGTGTTTAGAGGCAATCGCTTCTTTTAAAAGGGTATATAACACTGCACATAAAGGAACGGCTATAAGCGTACCTAAAATACCGCCAATATTTCCACCAACCAAAACTGCGCTAATTACAATAACGGCAGGAAGACCAACGGCTTTTCCAACAACACGCGGGTAAATTAAGTTTCCTTCTAACTGTTGAAGAATAAGGAAGAAGAGCACAAATAAGAAGGCTTTAAGCGGGTTGGTTATAAGAATTAGTAAGAATCCTATAACTACACCAATAGTAGCGCCAACTATTGGGATTAAGGCGGTAATCGTAATTAAAACCGAGATTATTGCGGCATTCGGGAAGCGGAAAATTATCATACCAATGTAACAAAGAATACCTAAAATAACGGCTTCGGTTAACTGACCACCAATAAATTTTGAAAAGGAGTAACTTGTCCTTTCAGAAAGGTGATAAATAAGTTTTGCTGTTTTTTGCGGAACGAAAGAGTCGATAACTTTTTTAACAAAGCAACCTATTTTTTCTTTTTGTGCTAAAACGTAAACCGATATAACCAAACTAAATATTCCGTTAAATACACCGCTAACAAAAGAAGATGTAATAGAAACGGCGTTGTTGAAAATTCTTCCTGAATAGCCTGACAAGAAGTTAACGAGTGTGCTTGAAAAAGCGGTAATATCAAAGTTGTAAAAAGGAATAGAATCTTGTGGTATATCATATTCTTTGAGAATATCCGTAAGCCAAACTCTAACTTCTAAAATAAACGAAGGTAATTTTTCGAAAATATAGGTTAAAGTTTCAATAATATCAGGGATTATTATCAATATAGAAACAGCAACTATACCAAGAGAAAAAAGATAGGTTAAAAATAAACATACAGGACGCTTTAATTTCCATAATATTTTAGATTTGCCGCATTTCCAAAATTTGAATGCTTTAGTTTCTTAAAAGGTTAGCGGAACGTTTAAAATAAAGGCGATACAAAGTGCCGTTATTACG
>JAZNCS010000026.1:0-2420 GCA_045587685.1 Acutalibacteraceae bacterium | reverse complement strand
TGTATCTAATACTGTTTATAATGAAGATAAGGGTGATAGATGGGACATTACAAGATTTTGGAACGAGGCTATTTTTACCGATATTGCAGAATGTTGGCGGTTTGCTTGTGAGGTTCGACAGATTGAAGAGGAAATGATGACTGAACTGGAAAAAGCCACAAAGCAGGCACAGAAGCAGCAACGATTGGAAAAAGCCAAAGCAGAACGCTTAAAAGGCAACCCACCCGAAGACATACTTATTGAATATAAATAGCAAACAAGCAGGAGCATAAAAACTCCTGCTTTTGTCATTTAAGAAAGAAAAGAAGCAAAAGAAAGAATAGGGGGGACACTCTGGCGGTTTCCCCCTTGCCCCCTTTCAGCGTTGAAACTTCACAAGTTCAGTTTCAACAATTAACTTTTTAGAACCAGTAAAACCGACCTTTTCGCCTAGTCAAATAATGAGAGAAAGTCTTGACCACTCGCAACCAAAAATATAGAAATTTCTATACTTTTTACGATTGCGAATGGTCAAGTCTGTAATAAAACAATTTTCGCCTGTGAGTGTGTTTAACCCCGCACACTTCGGAGATGTTTCATTTTCTATACATAACAGTAATATGGCGATACCACCAAAGTCGATCTTTTAATTACTATACGCAACGTGCCCTTGTTTTTCATATGTACCAGACTGCATTACACTTTTCATATAATGCACACGTCATCCAATGCCGTAGCCGTTCATTATCTTTCAATAATCAAGTCGCCCTCACTTGGTTCGGCATTATTTTTGAGGTTGTCCGCCGTGGACATTTAACATTTTGTTTGCTTTGGGTGATGTTTTTTCTTATCGTACACCCATTAAAAAAGTCCTGAGGTGGTGAAGCACATCAGAACTCTATATAAAAAACTTTACAGTTTAGAACTGTCTTTTGTCCTTGTAATTGCTTCACCAACTACACCCACCAAAGCGGTGGCTTTTTTAATTTATTTACTTGTCAAAAACAATATGACCGATAGGGGACAGTTTGGAGCAAAAACTTTTATTAAATTTGAAAAAATTTTTGAAGTGCCGATTTTATCAAAAATTGATTTTTGAAAGATGGTATTTTGGTGGTTTTAGTGTTGTTTTGAGGCTATTTTTGAACAAAAAAGGCTATACAGAAGAAAATTGATTTTTAAAGATACTTTTGCCCGAAATGTATCAAAAATTGATTGTTCCCAGTGTATAGATTTTATACCTTACGCATAAGCCAAAAGGCATATTAAGGGTGAGGGGAGGTGTTTGATGTGGCAAAAATAGACATAGATGATGAAATGTTTTATAAGGGTTCTCTTGATATTTTACTTGAAGCAGTAGCACAAGATGAAGCAGAAGAACATAAACAACCTGCAACAGATACAGAAGATGATTTTGTAAAGGTTGAGAAATATCAAAGGCAGACCGAAGAGGAACGATAACCGAGCCCCAACTTTGCTGGCAAAGTAAAGGGGCTTATACCTTGGGGCAAGATTTAGAAGTTTAGACGGTCTTGCTCCAAGTATTTGAGAGGAGGGGGAATTATGGCAAAGTTCAGTTTTCATTGTCAATGCTATAAAGCAGGACAACTTGGAGGGATTGATAAGCATAACCGCAGATTAAACAAGAATTATATCAGCAATCCCGACATAGATACGGAACGAAGCGGACAAAACCGCATTTATATTGCACCGAAGCAATCTCTTTATAAAGATTGTAAGGAACAAATAGAAAAGCGAGTTGTGGCAAGCGGTGGCAGAATTACCAAAGCAAGTAATTGGATTTGTGAAGCGGTATTTTCATACCCCGAAGAATTACCACTTGAACGCTTGGACGAATACAATGATTTAATCATAAAATATATGAATGCAAGATTTAATAATAATGTAGTGAGTGCAGTATGCCACTTAGACGAGGGCGGCGGTGCTGACGGAAAGGGTGGACTTCCACACTTGCACTTAGATATTTTAATGATTACCGAAGACAACCGATTATCAGCAAAAACACTTATCACAAGAGATTTTATAACCTCAATGCACCGAATTATGCCGATTATACTTAAAAAGCACGGTTTTAATATTGATGAGTATGAAGAAACCGAAGAAAAGAAGCAGGGCGGATTGTCTGCAAAGGAATATAAGAAAAAAATGGAGCAGGAAAAAGAAGAACTTAACAAAAAATTGGAGGATATGGTAAAGGAATACAACGAATTGGCAGACCGATATAATAAACTCATTGATGATAAAGCCGAATTGGAACGAAAGAACAGAGAAAAGGCTTATGAAGTGATGTATCAGCAGGAACAAAGTCGATAAATATGATTGAATTTCAAATAAAGTTTGATATAATAAATCTTAATAAATAAAAATTTGAGGAGTAAGTATTATGCAAAATTTTGGAATGTCTATGTTGTGGTTTTGGG
>JAZNCS010000025.1:0-2215 GCA_045587685.1 Acutalibacteraceae bacterium | reverse complement strand
GATTGTATGAAAAAAAAGTATGTGTTGATTATAATATCAGGTATATGCTTTATATTATTATTGTTTTTGATATTACCTTTTTTGTGCCCCAGTTTTATACCGTTTAGAGTTTACTATAAGGAGCCCGTTATCGAAGATGGTAAAGTTTGGTGTAGTAACGTTAATAATATTTGTTTCAAATCAACTTACAAAGAAGAAATACAATCTTGTGTTTTATCAGGAACTATAATTTTGAACGATGATACTATTGATGTAGAAATTCAGACTAAAACTGGCAATTTGTACTTTTTTTGTGAACAACATTCAGTAATACTAAAGTGTAAGTATAAATTCAAACGCAATGGTGATATAGTATTAAAGGAACAACCAAGAGAAAGGACACAAGGGGACGGTTAGCGTGAAACCAAACAGAATAAAAAAAGGAAAAAGGGCGCACTAACCAAAGCCGAGCAAAACCCGACTTAAAATCCAATATTTATTTAAGGAACTCATTCATTTAAACGAGGAGAAATATAGTTGATGTCGTAAAAGGTGTTGTTAGAGATTAAAGCGTAGGAAAGAGCAAGAATTTTTCTTGAAACAGCAATAATAGCTTTCTTTTTACCGAGCCGCGCCTGATGCGACCAAAACCAACTGCCTAAAGAGTTTTTGCGGTTTTTAACCGCAACCCAAGCGACTTGGCAGAGTATGGATTTAACATACGGGTTACCCGGCATAATCTTTTTAGATTTAATCTTTCCAGCACTTTGATCGTTCCTTGGCGAAAGACCCGCCCAAGAACAAAGATGTTTTGAGGTTTTAAAGGATTGTTGGGGACAGTCACCAATTTCTGCCAAAATAAGCAAGGCAGCAGTAAGGTCTATTCCCGGTATAGAATCGAGCCTTTCAATAATTTCAGAAAAAGGCTTAGCAATCTCTTGCATTTTTAGAAGAATTTTGTTAATATGTTCTTGGATGTGCTTGACTTCGTCTATGAAATCTTGGAGCAAGAAACATTCATTAGAGTTAAGTGTACCGCAGATGGCTTTTTGGATGTCCTCTGCGGTATGCTTATGTCTACCCTTTAACGCAGATGAAGTTTCTTCTACTGTAAGACTTCCTTTTTGCGAAAGCAAGTTTAAAATATTCATACCGCTAACACTGTTAATATCACTTAAAACACTTGAAAGTTTAAAACCGTGAGTTTGTAAAAACTTTTCTAAACGGTTTAAACATCTTGTCTTATCACTAACAGCGTTTTTGTATGTGCGTGAAAATTCACGTAGGTCTCTAATGACTCTTTCGGGAACAAAAGAGGGCTCTAGAAGACCGTGCTGTAATAAAGTAGCAATCCATTCGGCATCCTTAACATCGGTTTTTCTTCCGGGAAGATTTCGCATATTGTGTGCATTTGCCACAACAATGTTTTCGTAATAAGGGCTATTTGCCTCAATAGCTTCGTAAACTGGTCTCCAATATACACCGGTACTTTCCATAGCAATGTGGTAACAGTTGTTTTGGTATAACCACTCCACAAAATCTTTCAGTGAACTAGGAAAGGTAGAAAACTGCATACGAATAAACTCAGGCTGTTCTTGCCCTTTAATAATACAAGCCTCAATCATATCCTTGTGAACGTCAACACCGCAACAACATTCTAAAATCGGTTGCATAACACACTCCCTTTCATTTTGCGTGGGTGTGGTTATTCGATTATTTAAGAATTTTAGCGTACGTCATCTAGCGACAGTTCTGTGTACTCCGGAATAACCTTGCTCTTGTTCTAAAGGCGTGATTTGTTCAACATTCCGTCCCTCGAGCTTTCCCACAAAACTATTATATCATGGTTTCATGCTCTTGTGTGTGATGCGAAATCATGCGGTGTTCTCTGTGTTCTTTCATTCTTCATTTCCCTCTTGCATCTCGATATTAAGCATACAAAAGCCTACTGCGGTCATAGCGGCGGTTTCGGTGCGCAAAATTCTTTTGCCGAGGGATATTACCTTAGCGTTAGTATCTAACACCTTTTCTATTTCCTTTTTCTCAAAGCCGCCCTCGGGACCTATGAAGATGCCTACACTTTTTGCGTTTTTAAGTCCGTCTAACGCTTCTTTAGTGGCGGTCATACCCTCTTTGTTTTCATATGGCACTAAAATTAAATCCACGTTTTTAGCAAAGTCAAGTGCCTCTGTGAAAGAACTAACGTCTAAAATTTCAGGGATACCGTTTCTTTTAC
>JAZNCS010000024.1:0-5845 GCA_045587685.1 Acutalibacteraceae bacterium | reverse complement strand
TTCGGCGCTAAAAACAGTACACCGTACTGTTTTCTTTACGCACCTCACCCTCTCAGAGTTCGAATCTTCTATATAAAAAATAACAACCCTACTTAACTGTAAGGTTGTTATCTTGGCGCGCTGAAGAAGATGTAACCGCTTCGCGTTTACCGTACTCGGCGACCGTTTGCTTTGCAAACAGTACCCGCCTTCGCACTTCGGCGCTAAAAACAGTACACCGTACTGTTTTCTTTACGCACCTCACCCTCTCAGAGTTCGAATCTTCTATATAAAAAATAACAACCCTACTTAACTGCAAGGTTGTTATTTTGGCGCGCTGAAGAAGATTCGAACTCCCGACCTTCTGGTCCGTAGCCAGACGCTCTATCCAGCTGAGCTATCAGCGCAAGTATTAACTTTTCAAGCCGCCATAGTATAATATCACAACTTGAATTTAAAATCAAGTGTTTTTTTGAAATTATTGAAAATTTCAGTAAAAAAGACGATTCGTTTGAATCGTCTTTTTTAAATGGTGACCCGTACGAGATTCGAACTCGTGTTACCGCCGTGAAAGGGCGGTGTCTTAGGCCTCTTGACCAACGGGCCGTAAATGGTGGCTGTAATTGGATTTGAACCAATGACACTGCGGGTATGAACCGCATGCTCTAGCCAACTGAGCTATACAGCCATGATTAACAGCGACTTGTATATTATATCGAAACTACCCTCATTTGTCAATAGTAAATTTAAAATTTTTTCGAAAATTTATTGACTTTTATTTTCAGTATGGTATAATTAAGAAAAATGTCTCATTTGAGACAAAAACGAGGTATTTATGTTTGAAATTTCACAAATATTTTTACTAAATAACCTACCCTTTGAGTTAAAAACCGATATTATTAAAGGATTTCCAAAACCTATTTTGTTCAAAAAAGGTGAACTTATTTACTCAAAAGAAAAATTTTCTAACGCTTTAGCATTTGTTATAAGTGGTTCTGCCTTTGCGGTTTCTAACAACCAAAACAAAATTCATTTGCAAACTTTTTGTGAAGGTATGTGTTTTGGCGCAGGTGCGTTATTTAATAATGAAAAAGAATATATAAGTTCTATTTTTGCAAAAACAAATACAAAAATTCTATTTTTAGAAGAAGAATTTTTAAAAAAATTATTTTTAAATTATCCGCAAATTTCAATAAATTATATTGAATTTCTTACCGAAAAAGTTAGATTTTTAAACAAAAAACTTTCAATAATTTCTTGTAATGATGCGGATGATACATTATATAATTACTTATGCGGTATCAGTAATAGCGAAAATTACGCTGTAATACCAACTAGTATGACTATTTTGGCAAAAACGCTTGGTATTTCAAGGGCTTCCCTTTACCGCGCCCTTGATAATTTAATCCAAAGCGGAAAAATAATAAAGAAAAATAATGAAATAAAGGTGATTAAAAATGAAAAAAATTCTTAGTATTTTAATGGTTCTTGTCCTTGTTTTTTCTTTTGTCGGTTGTGCAAAAGAAGAAAATAACACGCCCCAAGAAAAAACAAAGGTAAATGTTTATGGTATTGCAGGTCCTACCGGTATTGGTATGGCAGACTTAATGAGCAAAGATAAAACCAAGCAAACTCAACTTGATTATAATTTTAATATTGTAGGTTCAAACGAAGAAATTGTTGCGAAAATCTCTAACGGTGAAGCCGATATTGCCGCAGTTGCAACAAACTTGGCATCAGTTTTAAACAGTAAAACAAGCGGTAAAGTTCAGGTTTTAGCAATAAATACACTCGGTGTTTTATCGGTAGTTTCAAAGGGTGAAAACATATCAAAAATTTCCGACTTAAAGGGCAAAACCGTTTATACAACCGGTCAAGGCGCAAACCCTGAATACATTATTACAAACATTCTTGAAAAGAATAATTTAAAGGTTGGCAAAGATGTTAAATTAGAATTTGTTACCGAACCTACCGAACTCGTAACAAAAGTTGTAACCAACCAAAAAGCTATTGTTATTGCACCTCAACCAGTTGCTACAACAATTACTGATAAAGACGCAAATGCTAAAATTGTTATTGATATTAACGATGAATGGGATAAAATTACCGATACCAAACTTGTTATGGGTTGCGTAATTGCAAGAAAAGAATTTGTTAAAAAGAACCCCAAAGCCGTTGAAACATTCTTAAAAGAATATAAAGCATCAATTAACGCTACAAATAATGATACTGAAAATGTTGCTAAACTTTGCGAAGAATACAAATTAGCAGCATCGGTTGGTATTGCTAAAAAAGCTATTCCACACTGTCACATCGTTTTCCAAAGCGGTAAAGAAATGAAAACAAATCTTAAAGCTTATCTCGAATTTTTACATTCAAAAAATCCTGCAAGTGTAGGCGGTAAATTACCTGATGAAAGCTTCTATTATTAAAAATATCTTAAAAAGTGTTTTAGTTGTTTTATTTTGGGTTGTTTTGTGGCAAATTTTAGCGCTAATAATTAACCAAGAAATACTTTTACCAACCCCAAAAGCTACCCTTATAGCACTATCACAAATGCTTAATCAAACCTCATTATATATTGCTGTTTTGTATTCAATTTTAAGGATAATAATTGGCTATTTATTGGGAGTTTTAGTAGGTATTTTAGGCGGTGTTTTGTCCTATAAATTCGGGACCTTTAAAGCGCTCTTTTCCCCTATTTTGTCACTTGTTAAAGCGGTTCCTGTGGCATCGTTTATAATACTGGCTTTAGTGTGGCTTAAAGGTACTACTTTGCCGATATTTATATCATTTTTAATTGTTGTTCCAATAATTTGGTCAACTACCGAAACATCCCTTAAAAATATCAACAAAAACTACTTAGAATTAGCCACAGTTTACAAGTTAAGCCCCTTAAAAGTTTTCTTTAAAATTAAACTCCCGTTAATAATGCCAAACCTCATTTCCTCTTGCCTTACTGCAATGGGATTTGCTTGGAAATCGGGTGTTGCGGCAGAGGTTATTTGCAAACCCGAAAATTCTTTGGGTAACATTTTGCAAAATGCTAAAATATACCTCGAAATACCCCAAGTTTTCGCCGTAACTGTAGTTGTGGCAATTCTTTCAATTCTTTTAGAAACCTCAATTAAACTAATTGTAAGGAGGTATTCTAATGATTAATATTAAAAATATCACCTTTTCTTATGGTGAGAAAAAAGTTTTTGAAAACTTTTCCTTAAATATTAAAAAGGGTGAAAATATTTGTCTTTTTGGTCCAAGCGGATGCGGAAAAAGCACACTTTTACGACTAATTTTAGGGTTAGAAACCGCACAAAACGGCGAAATTTCTTTTGAAGAAAACTTGAAATTTTCAGTAGTTTTTCAAGAGGATAGATTACTTCCCTTCTTAAATATTAAGGAAAACATTGAAATTGTTGGCGGCAATTCCCAAGTAGCAAAAGGCATTTTAAAAGAGTTTAATATGTTAAACTCGGTTAATGAATTACCTAAAAATCTTTCGGGCGGTATGAAACGAAGAGCGGCAATTACCCGCGCTTTGTCAACTGATTTTGATGTTTTGATTTTAGACGAACCATTTACAGGCCTTGATAGCGAAAACATAAAAATCGCCGCTGAAGAAATTTTAAAACTGTCATGTGATAAAACAATAATTTTGGTAACACATTCTTTAGAAGAAGCAAATCTTTTAAACGCAAAAATTGTGGAAATATAAAACTGGTCACAACGTGACACCAAAATTTTACATTTTACACTTTACATTTTACATTCAAAAAAAGGCTTGGGTTTCCCCAAGCCTTTTTTTATGCGCTAATTATCTCTCTTATTGCAATAATATCACGTATATCGAACTTTCCATCGCCGTTCATATCGCAAAGTTCTAATTTGTTGTCAACCTTAACTTTGCCTGTGTAAACATCGGCGATATATTGGTAGTCAGTTTGGTCTACAGCAAAGTCTCCGTTCAAATCACTCTTTGAACTATAATGCCAGGTAGCGTTTGTTAAATAACTATTATTTGAACCTATTGAAATTTTATTGGCGCTTTCTTTGCTACCTTTATAATAAACATCGGTAAGTGAAGTACAATCATAAAATGCATAATCACCTATAGTTGTTACGCTATCGGGTATTGTTACACTTGTAAGTGATTTACAATTATGAAATGCATAATTACCTATAGTTGTTACGCTATTACCTATTGTTACACTTGTAAGTGATTTACAATAATAAAATGCATCATCACCTATAGTTGTTACGCTATTAGGTATTGTTATACTTTTAATGGAGCAGCGATAAAACGCACTATTACCTATACTTGTTACACTATTAGGTATTGTTACACTTGTAAGTGAAGTACAAGACTTAAATGCACTGTCACCTATAGTTATTACACTATTTGGTATTTTTACACTTGTAAGGGATTCGCAATCATAAAATGCATAATTACCTATAGTTGTTACAGGATAACCACCTAATGTTGATGGGATTACAATATCACCGCTAATTGAAGTATCACAACCAGTAATAGTAGCCTTGCCGTTTGATACGGTATAAGTTAGATACCAAGGGTCCTCTATAACTTCTTCTTTTTCATAATGCCAGGTAGCATTCTTTAAATAGTCATTAGAGCTGCCAATTGTTATATCTTTTGCTTGTTCTTCAGTGCCATTATAGTATACATCGGCAAGTGCATAACACTTATAAAATGCATAAGTGCCTATACTTGTTACGCTATCGGGTATTGTTACACTCGTAAGTGATTCACAATAAGAAAATGCATAATCACCTATAGAAGTAATTCCTTCTTCAATAGTTAAAGATTTAATATATTCCAAATATGGAGAAAATTCGTCATTTGCAGTTGTTGGAATTTTGCCACTTCCTGAAATATATAAACGTTTATTTTGTAAATCTAAATTCCAATAAATGTCTTGAGATAACTCTCCGCTTTTTTGTGTTGCAACTTCAACTTCAAATTGTTTTGAGAATCCTAAAAATTTAACAGTTACTTTTTTTGTTCCTACAGTTTGTAAGGTTTCACAAGTGATATTGTAATTAGTAATAGCTGCTTTAGAATTATCGGAATATTCTAATAAAACGGACAAACCATCTGAAACAAATTGTTCGTTTGGCAAATAAATCAATTTGTTAGGTTTTTTAGCAATTTCTAATCCAGTCACAATTGGATCGGAAACTGTAAAACAAATTGGTTCACTTTTTGTGGTTGCGGTTGTAGAAATACCATTACCGGTTAAAGTGTTTTCTACAACCGCATAATAATAAGTTGTACCCTTTATATCAGTTGATGGAGTAAATGTTTTGCCATTCCCTATAAAAGTACCGCCTGAATTTGAAGCCTTATTATTTTTATACCATTTAATATTCAAACTTCCCGCATCTGGAACTGAAACATTTACAAATAACGCATCGGGAGAAACTCCTAATGGAACTTCTGTGTTTGAAGATTGAGATAGTATTATAGGATTATCAGCTACTAAAACATCTTTACTCGCTATAAATACTGCTTTTAAAGTGATTTTTTCAAATGAATTAATTATATAAGTTTGTTCATTACTAACTTTATCTCCTGTATATACATCATACCATCCATCAAATGTAGCATTTTCATTTGGATAAGCACAAATAACAGTATTTTTACCATCAATTGTTTTTGAAACTGTGCCTAAAGACTCATTGTCAGAATACACTGTTGTACATGCATATTGATCAGCTATATCATGCTCCAAACCTAAATCTGCAATTATATATTGTAAAAGCAAATTTGAATAATCAACTGTATCCATACTATTAATACGATTTAATGTATTACAACTATTCAACATAAAAAGTCGCTGATCTTCTT
>JAZNCS010000023.1:0-2628 GCA_045587685.1 Acutalibacteraceae bacterium | reverse complement strand
TGTATTTCTTTTTCCAATTCGTCGGCGTTTTCCCGTAAATATTGTGATACACTTTCAAGCCATTTTATTTGTTTGTTTATCTCAATAATCGCTCTCGCCTTTTCAACAAGACCGCCAAGAGTAAATGCAAACCCAACGGAGCAACCGCCTAAAATCGCACCCACGCCACTATTCACTTCCACATAGCACACAACGCTCGCCACCTGCAACGCAACGGTCAGCACCGCCCAAATTATCGCAACCAAAATGTAGGGGTTTTTACGCTTCATTGGAAATCTCCTTTGTGTCGATTGATACGACTTGGTAAGCAGGAATAATAATTCGTTCTTTTTCCTTAACAAATTCAAGGGAATAAAAGAAAAACAAACTCCCTTCAATACCCGTCGAACAAGGCATTATTTTTTCATCATCGCTTGTAAATTCAATTTTTCTTTTGTTTGTTAATGTGATTTTGTGCTTGTACATAGTCTAATCTCCTTTTATTCGCTTTAATCGCTCTTATTTGCCACGATATTGCTTTCGCCGTGTATTCCATTGACTTTGCATAAATCGCTCTTTATCGGTGTAATACAACCTTTTAATGCGTTTGCCAACTTTTTCATAGCTTCCGCACTATTTTTACAAGCGTTGGAAAAACTTGCAAAGTGCTTATACATAAATATCCAATTCAATGCGTACCGAAAAGCCGTAATGCCGTCAAGTCCGTACTTATGCTTAAACATATACATTCGCTCGTTGACAGTTTTCTTTTCTTTGTCCGTCAATTCCCACAATCGCCAAGCCATTATTCGCCACCTTTCGTAATCCCGTATATCCGCAACGCCGAACGGGTAATGCCGTAATTTTCATAAAGCCACCGCACCGATTTTCCGCTTTCGTACTCCGCACGGATTTCCGCAATCATTTCGTCGCTGAAATTTCGCCTACCGCCTAACGCCTTTTTGCCACCGTACTCTTCACGGAATTGCAATCGGATTATGTTCATCGCCCTTGCCCCAATGCCGTACTTTGACATACATTCTTCGGCGGTGTAGCCGTCCGCATAGTACGCTTTTGCAACCGCCCTGCGTTTCTCAATCGAAATTCGTGGAATTGACATCTTCGCAAGTTCGGGCGCATTTTCGCCAATCACTTTTTGGATTGACTTCAAGCCGTACCCCATAAGGTTGCTAATTTCGGGGTAGGTCGCACCGCCACGCCGTAGCCGTAGAATTTCTCGTTTAGTCGTTTCTTCCATTGTCGCCACCAACCTTTTTTTCTACAATTTCAATCCACGAAAATACTTCTTGGATTTTTTTGTTGCAATCAAGAATATATTCTATGCTTTTTTTGGCTTCGTCAATGCCTTTTTTATGCCATTGTATATCATTTTCAAGCCGTTTGATTACTTCTTCTTTTACCGTTTCATAATTTGGCACGATTGAATTTCGCATACTTTCTACGGATTTTTTGTTTGCAACCAAATGTGCTTCTTTATCTTCAACCGCAGTTTCGTATATCGAATACAATGTTTCCTTTAATTCTTTTGAAAAATTGTCGTTGGTCGGCATTTCCCACAAAGAAAGATATTTGTAGTATTCGTCCGTACATTTTTCAATTCGTTTTGCTTCGTCAATGTGCCAAGAATTATCGCAATTTTGCAAACTTAATGCGTTTCCTACTTGCCTTTCGTATTCTTTTTTAATTTGACTTTCATCGCCGTCTTTAATTTTCTTTAATTCCGAATGGCAAGTTTTTAATAGTTCTTTGTGTCGTTTTAATTCTTGTTCGCAATAATTCGTCTTTCTTAACCAAGTATTGACATCATATAAATCAAGTTGAGTAATAGAATAATCTCGCAAATGAATACAAACGCCGTAGCTTTTCATTGTTGATAAAACAATATATCTAAAATCAATCGGTTTGTCATACCCTATATTATGTAATAAATAATTTGTCGCCATTTAATCTTCCCTCTCCTCGTACATTCTTTCCACGCACTCACGGCACACAAAGTCTCCACACACCTTGTAAATGTCGCTATCCCTGCGGATTGCATTTCCGCACCACTCGCAAACACCAAAATCTTCTTCGGCTTGCGGTAAAACTAAACTAATTCTTTTGTGTTCGCTCATACCGTCGCCCCCTTTTTAATCCGTTGCACCGCACTTGCGGAAAGCCCAAACTCGCTTGCCACCCCACGCACCGTACCGCCACTCGACAACGCCCTTAAAACGCCCTTGCGGATTTCAGCCGTTACCGCCGATTTCCGTCCAATTTGGAAATTTGGGTCGGCTTCTCTTTTTGCCCTTAACGCTTCTTTTGTCCTAAAACTTATTTTCTCGACTTCTTTTTGCGATACATAGCAAAGCAAGGTAAACATCATTTCTTGGATAAGCCTTTTGTCAATCGACACCGCACCGCTTTTGTCGGGCAATACATTGATAAGCGGACAGTTCACGATAATAATGTAAACGCCTTTGTCCGTCAGTTCTTTCCACTCGTTCTTGATTAAATCCCAATTTCTTCCAAGTCGGTCAAGGTCAAGCATTATGAGAATATCGTTCTTTTGCAGTTTCGACTTCATAAGTTGATAATTCTCACGCTTAATCGTCTTGCCTGTGATAATGTCGCCATAAACATTTTCTT
>JAZNCS010000022.1:0-14922 GCA_045587685.1 Acutalibacteraceae bacterium | reverse complement strand
ATATTTTTTGTAAAAAGTCTTTTTTTGTCGGGCGATTTGTGTTATTATATAATATATAAAAGTTTTAGTTGTTTTTGGAGGGTCTATTTTTATGGCAAGTATCGATTTCAAACATACACCTTTTGGTGACCTCGCGCTTATTAGTATGCGTGGTTGTGAGGACATTTCTTCTCAAGTTGATTACTATTTAAAACAATGGCGCGGCGCTGCTGAGGACGAGTCATTTGTGGTTCCTGCAAACTGTCCTCGTTTTGGTACAGGTGAAGCAAAGGCTGTTTTAAATCACACCGCTCGTGGTTTGGACGCTTATATTATTTGCGATTGCTTTAACCCAAGTGTTACATATAAAATGTATGGACAAACTGTTCCAATGAGTCCGGACGACCATTATCAAGATTTAAAGCGTATAATTGCTGCTCTTGGCGGTAAGGCAAGAAGAATTTCGGTTATTATGCCAATGCTTTATGAAGGTAGACAACACCGCAGAACAAGCCGTGAGTCTATGGACTGTGCAATGGCTTTGCAAGAACTAGTTTCAATGGGTGTTAAAAACATTATTACTTTCGATGCTCACGACCCTCGTGTTAATAATGCAATTCCGCTTGACGGTTTTGATAATGTACAAGCTACATATCAAATGATTAAAGCACTTTTAAAATCGGTTCCCGATATTAAACTTGACCGTGACCATACTATGATAGTTTCTCCTGATGAGGGCGGTATGGGAAGATGTATTTATTATTCTTCTGTATTAGGTCTTGAACTCGGTATGTTCTACAAGCGCCGTAATTATTCTGTTATAGTTAACGGCCGCAACCCAATTGAAGCGCACGAATTTTTAGGCAACGATATTACAGGTAAAGATTTAATTCTTGTCGATGATATGATTTCTTCAGGCGAATCAATGCTTGATATTGCTGCAAAACTTAAAGAAAAGGGCGCAGGAAGAATATTCATTTTCTCAACCTTTGGTCTTTTTGTTGAAGGTCTTGAAAAGTTTGATGAATACTATGAAAAGGGACTTATTGATAAAGTGTTCACTACAAACCTTATTTATCAATCACCTGAATTATTAAGCAGAGAATGGTACACAAGCGTTAATATGTCTAAGTACATAGCGTTAATCCTTGAAACACTTAATTATGATAATTCTATCAGCAGTTTATTAGACCCTGTTGACCGCATTAAAAAGGTTGTATCAAAGTACCAAGAAAATCAAAAGTAATATTAAAACAGCTTATGTGAGATTTCACATAAGCTGTTTTTTAAAATTCGCCTTTTTCTTTTAAAAGTTTTAATTTTAATATTGCTGTTTGGGTTTTTGCATCCTTAATTTCGTTATTTAATACCATTTCAACCGCTGTGTTAAATGGTATTTTTTCAACACTTAAAAATTCATCATCATCGGGGTCTAAATCGCCAAAAGTCAGATTTTTTGCCGCAAATAACCAAATAATTTCGCCGCAATAACCGGGTGTGGGGTAAAGTTCTCCTAAAGAAATATAATCTTGAGCTTTTGCGCCTGTTTCTTCTCTGAGTTCCCGTTTTCCGCATTCTAAAGGGTCTTCCGATAAACTGTCACGCTTGCCCGCGGGAAGTTCTAAAATAATCTCGTTATATGGATATCTAAATTGTCGTACCATTAAAAGTTCATCATTTTCGGTTATAGCAGCCACACAAACACCGCCGTTATGTTCAATAATTTCTCTTTTTGCGGTTTTTCCGTTTGGTAATTCGGCGGTATCTAACCTTAAGTTAATAACTTTTCCTTTGAAAATATATTCAAAATCTAATTGTTTTTCGTTAAGATTCATTATTTGCACCTTCTAATAATATATTTTAAAATAGGAGTTGTTAATATGGAAAAAATTGTTTCTTCAAGGGAATATGATTATTTTGAACGCAAAAGATTAATATTAAACCTTTGCGAAAAATATGAGTTTATAAAACCGTTTACAATAGGTAAAAGTTGTTCAGGTAAGGAAATTAAGGCTTTGAAAATTGGAAATGCCGAAGAATATTGCTTAATAACTGCGGGTGTTCACGGAAGTGAGCGAATTAGTTCAATTGTTTTGTTAATGTTTATTGAAGAGTTAAGTCAAGCAATCTTGAAAAACGGCAATATTGCGGGTTTAAATGTTAATAAGGCGCTTCAAGGTAGAGGGGTAATTTTCGTGCCTTGCGTTAATCCTGATGGGTGCGACATTTCACTTTTGGGCGAAAAGGCTTGTGGAGATGTATCCGAAATTGTTAAAAAACTTTGTAAAAATAACTTTAGTAATTGGAACGCAAATTTGCGAGGTGTGGATATAAATCACAATTTTAACGCAGGTTGGGAAGAACTTCGTGAAAAAGAGCGCAAAAGCGGAATTTACGGCCCCGGACCTACTCGTTTTGGGGGCTATAGACCCGAAAGTGAGCCCGAAACGGTTGCATTAGTAGAGTTGTGCCGCAAGGTTAAAATGCGACAGGTTGTTGCGCTTCATTCACAAGGTGAGGTTATATATTGGAACTACGCCGATTACCAAATACCGCGTAGTAAAAAAATGGCTGAAATAATGGCAACGGCTTCAGGGTATGCGTTAGACTATCCAACAGGTCTTGCTGAAGGCGGCGGTTTTAAGGATTGGTTTATAAAAGAATTTTCAAGACCTGGGTTTACTATTGAGTTAGGGTTAGGAAAAAATCCGCTACCTGCGGAAGAGACGGAAAAAATTTATCTAAAAGCCAGAGAAATGTTAATGCTTATTAGTATTATGTAAAATTATAGAGCATATTGAAAAGAATTTCAATATGCTCTTAAAATTTAAATAGAAAGGTCTTGTACTATAAGTTCGCGCACTTCGCTTTCTTTAGAGGGTGCTTTATCTCTTACAGCGAAGAATTTTTCAGCAACTTGTGGGAAGAGTGCGTAACTTAATACATCTTCTTCACATTTGCCAATGCCTTTTGCTTTCATTTCGTCAGCGTATTTTTGAAGTTCAGGATCAATTAAATCAGCAGGGCGGCAGGTGATAACCTTTTCATCGCCAATAGCTTTTTTACGAACTTCTTCATTAACCTCAGCCGGAAGTCTGCCATACTCACCGCGGAGTAACGCTTTTGATTCTTTTGGAACCATTTTATAACGTTCATCAGCAATTACATTCATAACCGCTTGTGTGCCAACAATTTGGCTTGTAGGTGTTACAAGTGGTGGATAACCAAAGTCCTTACGAACGCGTGGAACTTCGGCGAGAACATCGTAATACTTATCTTCTTTACCTGCTTGTTTCAATTGCGAAAGCATATTTGAAAGCATACCGCCGGGAACTTGATAAATAAGTGTTTTGGTATCAACGTTTAATACCTTAGGGTCAAGTATACCTTCAGCCTTCATTTTATCGGCAACGGTACGGAAGTGAGCAGCAACATCGCTTAACTTATTAAGGTCAAGCCCTGTGTCGCGTTCGGTTCCTTTAAGAGTTGCAACTAAAGCCTCAGTAGAAGGTTGAGCAGTACCGTTTGCAAGAGGGGATAAAGCACAGTCAACAATATCAACGCCTGCTTGTGCAGCCATTAAATAGGTCATATCACCGGTACCGGTTGTATTGTGTGTATGAAGGTGAATAGGCACTTTAACGTTTTCTTTTAACTTCTTAACAAGTGAATACGCGTCATATGGTAAAAGTAAGTTTGCCATATCCTTAATACAAATAACATCGGCGCCCATTTGCTCAAGCTCTTTTGCAAGTTTAACAAAGTATTCTTCGTTATGAACAGGACTTTCGGTGTAACTTAACGCAGGTTCGCAAATACCGCCGTATTTTTTGCAAGATTTAATTGCTTGTTCAAGGTTACGAGTATCGTTAAGCGCATCAAAAATACGTATAACTTCAATACCATTTTCAATAGATTTTCCAACAAAAGCATCAACGACATCATCAGCATAATGCTTATAACCTAAAATGTTTTGACCGCGGAAAAGCATTTGAAGTTTTGTGTTTGGCATATGCTTTTTAAGAGTGCGAAGTCTTTCCCACGGGTCTTCGTTTAAAAAGCGCATACAAACGTCAAAAGTAGCGCCGCCCCAACATTCAAGCGACCAATAACCAATTTGGTCAAGTCGCTCGAGGGCAGGAATCATATCGTCAATTTTCATTCGTGTTGCTGCTTGAGATTGGTGAGCATCACGCAAAATAGTATCAGTTATGAATAGTTTTTTATTTTCCATTATTAACTCCTTATCCGAATATCGCAATTAAAGCACCTGCCGCAATAGCAGAGCCTATAACACCGGCAACGTTTGGACCCATAGCGTGCATAAGAAGGAAGTTTGATGGGTTTTCTTTTTGACCAACACTTTGTGAAACACGAGCAGCCATAGGAACTGCTGAAACACCAGCCGAACCAATAAGCGGATTAATTTTGTTTTTGCTGAAAAGGTTCATAAGTTTTGCAAAAAGAACACCGCAAGCGGAAGCTACACCAAAGGCTACAACACCTAATAAAATAATAGAAAGCGTTTGAATGTTAAGGAATGATTTAGCAGTTGCAGTAGCGCCAACCGAAACACCTAAGAAAATTGTTACAATATTCATAAGTTCGTTTTGCGCGGTTTTGCAAAGTCTATCAGCAACTCCCGATTCTTTCCAAAGGTTGCCAAGCATTAAGCAACCAACAAGAGGGGTAGCAGAAGGAACTAATAAAGCAACGAAAATTGTTACAAGAATAGGGAATATAATCTTTTCGCGTTTTGAAACTTCTCTTAAAGGTTTCATAACAATTTGGCGTTCTTTTTTAGTTGTTAAAAGTTTCATAATTGGTGGTTGAATAACAGGAACTAACGCCATATAACTGTAAGCTGCAACAGCTATTGGTCCTAAAAGGTGTGGTGCTAATTTTGAAGTAACGAAAATAGCGGTAGGGCCATCAGCACCACCAATAATACCGATCGAAGAAGCCTCAAATCCGTTAAATCCAAGTAAAATTGCACCTGCAAAGGTTGCAAAAATACCAATTTGTGCAGCAGCGCCTAAAAGCAAGGATTTAGGGTTGGAAATTAGCGGACCAAAGTCGGTCATAGCGCCAATACCAACGAAAATTAAACAAGGGTAAATACAGGTTTTAACACCAATATATAAGTAGTCAAGAAAACCACCGTTTGCAAGAATATAACCGTAATTATGGTAGTTTTTAGAACCCTCTTTCATAAATTCGTTCCATAATTCTTGGTTGTATAAATTTGCAAGAGGTAGGTTGGTTAACAACATACCAAAGGCAATACCAATTAAAAGAAGAGGTTCGAATTTCTTTTTAATTGCTAACCATAAAAGAAGTAATGAAACTAAAATCATTACAAGGTTTTGCCAACCATTATCTTTTAAAAACCCGTTTATAAGTACATAAAAACCGGTTTGTTTTAAAAAATCTAAAATTGCTTCCATTTGTAAATCTCCTTAAAAGAAATTAAGCAATAACACAAAGGGTAGCGCCTGTTTCAACAGCTGAACCGCTTTGTACGTTTAAAGAAGCAATAGAGCCATCACATGGAGCGATGATTTCGTTTTCCATTTTCATAGCTTCTAAAATCATAAGGGTGTCACCCTTTTTAACTGTAGAGCCGTTTTGAACATTTACCTTTAAAATTGTGCCTGGCATTGGGCTTTTAACTGTTTCGCCGTTTGCGGCAGGAGCAGGAGCGGCTGCAGGAGCTTCGTTTTTAGAAGGAGCAGCAGAAACCGAGTTAGCATCCGCAACTTCTACAACAACTTCGTATTTAGTACCATTAACTGTAACATTATATTTTTTCATAACTTAACACCTATTTCTTAAATTTTTTTAAACGATATAATTTTTAATGCATCAACTTCTTCACCAAGTGTTTCAGCAATCGCAGCGGAAACCGCAGCAATAATTTCTTGGCGATTTTCTATGTTGTTATTTTGTATTGAAGCGGTAGGGGAATTAACTGCATTAGAAATATTCTCTTTTGCTTTATTTGAATTTTTACAAAAAGCACTCATTATTTTTGTTAAAATTATTATGCTAATAAGACCAATAAAAACGGTGCCAACGCCTAAACATGTAACAAATAAAATTGAATTTTCAGCGCCCATTTGAACACCTCCTCAATTATTTTAAGTTGCAAAACAAAAAATTTTGCCTTTTACAAATATTATATATTATATTTCAATATTTTTCAATGAAATTATTTCCAAATTTAGTGATTTTTTGCAATTTTTAATCGTATAAGCAAGAATTTTTTCCTGTTTTTAGTAACAAAAATTTTAAAATAACAATATTATGTTATGGGACAACCGTAAACTAACGAAAGGAGAAAATTATGGATAAATCAATGTTCGATTTTTTGGATTTTCAAAATAGAAATATGGTTAATAACAATGATATAAAAAATTGTATAAACGATAATTACTGCGTTGTTTCTTCTAAAGATAATGATAACAGCGTTTTAACAATGGCATTTGTAAACATGCAACCGCTTGATAGCGTTTATGAATTGGAACAAGCTTTTAAAGAAGGAACACTTTTTCCAAATATAAATAAGCGTTTTTATGGAGGAATGGAAAAATGAGAGAAAAAGCGCAACTTAAAAGAAGAATTTGCGAATTAGATTTTGCAATTCACGAATTAGTTTTGTTTTTAGACACCCACCCTGTAAATATGAAAGCGATGGAATTATTAACAAAATATCGCCAAAAAAGAAAAGAATATGTAACTATGTATGAAGAAAAATTTGGCCCTTATATAGTTACAAGTGATGATGTACCTGCAAACAGTTGTTGGAAATGGTTAGAATCCCCGTGGCCTTGGGAAATAAATTTTATGGAGGATTAGCGAATGTGGAAATATGAAAAGAAATTACAGTACCCTGTAAATATTAAAAACCCAAACCCAAAATACGCCCAAATCATAATTTCGCAATATGGCGGTCCCGATGGTGAGCTTGGGGCATCAATGCGTTATTTAACCCAACGCTACGGCCAACCTTTTAGTGAAGTAAAGGGAATTTTAACAGACATTGGTACCGAGGAATTGGCGCATTTAGAAATGGTATGTGCTATGGTGCATCAGTTGACAAGAAACCTAACACCCGAAGAAATTAAAAAATCGGGATTTGATAAATATTTTGTGGACCATACCGCATCGGTTTATCCGGTAGCGGCTGCAGGTTTGCCTTGGAGAGCAGAGTATATCCAAGCAAAAGGCGATGTTTTAGCTGATTTGCACGAAGATTTGGCTGCCGAGCAAAAAGCAAGAGTGACTTACGATAATTTGTTACGCTTAATAGATGACCCCGATATTTTAGACCCGTTAAAATTCTTACGCGAACGCGAAATTGTGCATTACCAAAGATTTGGTGAAGCGTTACGCCTTACAACTGATAAGTTAGATAGCAAAAACTTCTACGCATTCAACCCTAATTTCGATAAAAAGCCTTGCGGGAAATAACGTAGGGGATGGCGTCTTCGACATCCCGAAGAAAAGCAGATGGATACCCATCTGCTTTTGGTTTTTTATTACATATTTGTAACTGGAAAGTTTTGCTTTTTTATGTTATTGTCAAAGTGGAAATAGGGGATGGCGTAAATTAGAAAATGTGGGAAGACAGAGAACCGTCCCCTGTCTTTCCCTGTCTTTGTAGCTTAAAATATGATTTGAGGTGTTTTATGAAAAAAAATGTATTGGTAATGTTGGTTGTGGTAAGTGGATTGTTTATTGTTGTTTTAGTAAATTTTCTCTTTAATAAACCACCAACAACACTTAACGAAGAGTATATTAATTCTTGGATCTTGATGGGAGATCAATCTATTGATAAAATACTCTTTACGAGCAAAGGTGAAGACTATACTACTTGCATATGCAGTGTATCCGAGGACGAAATAATGCTTTTGGTGTTGGAAAATAACAAAACATTTGATATGCATTTCCGGCATTCTTTTACATTGAACACTTTAACAGATGATCCTGCACAAATTATGACTGACAAAATGTTTTCAGACAAAGATATTATGTATAATATCTTTTTAAACCCAAATGTAAATTCTGTGACTATCAATGATATGGTACAGACTATCCATACATTTCAGTATAATGAACATACAATTGGGTTTTGGTGGTCTGAAATTAGCTAGAAACATATAGGACAGGGGACGGTTAGCGTGAAACCAAAAAAGCAGTAAAGTTGCAAAAAGGACACACTAAACCAAGCCGCACTAACACAGGGGACGGTTCTCTGATTGACAAAACAAAGTAAAAAACAATGTAAAAACAACGTCTTTTTTGGGCGTTGTTTTTTTATATATTAAAATACTAAATATAAGTATTAAATATTATTACTAAATCACTTGACAAAAAGTGTGTAGAAAGAGTAAAATGAATATGATATATAAGGGATAGTATGCCTTTTATTTTGATAATGTTAGGAGATATAAAAATGAAGGTTACGGTTTGCATTGGTAGTTCTTGCCACGTTAAAGGTTCACACCAAGTGGTTGAAAAATTGAAAAATTTGATTGAAGAAAACGGTCTAGACAGTAAAGTTCAATTAGGTGGCACTTTTTGTATGGGTAGATGCCAACAAGGTGTTTCGGTAAGTATTGATGAAAATTACTTTTCGGTAACCCCTGAAACTGTAGAAGAATTTTTTGAAAATAATATTAAAGCGAAGGTATAAAAAATGATAATTCAGGTTTGTGTAGGTAGTTCTTGCCACATTAAAGGTTCCCCTGAAATAGTTGAACTTTTGCAAAAAGCGGTTGAGGAGCATCATTTGGAAGATGATGTAATTCTTATGGGAAGTTTTTGCATTGGTAAGTGTAACCGTATTGGTGTTACAGTGCAAATTGATGATGATATACATACCGGTATTACAAAAGAAAACTTTAAAGAATTTTTTAATGAAAACGTTTTAAATAAACTTTAAAAGGAGTAACAGTTAATGCCTAATTGCTTAACTTTAAAAAAATCTAACTGTAAAAACTGTTATAAATGTATTCGAAACTGTCCTGTAAAAGCAATTCGCTTTTCGGGAAATCAGGCGCATATTATAGGTAATGAGTGTATTCTTTGCGGTCAGTGTTTTGTTGTTTGTCCGCAAAATGCAAAAGAAATTGTTGATGAAACCGAAAAGGTAAAGGTTTTATTGCAAAGTGGCGACCCTGTAATTGTAAGTTTGGCGCCATCTTTTATTGCTAATTACGAGGGTGTTGGCATAAACTCTATGCGCAACGCTTTGAAAAAATTAGGTTTTTATGATGTGGAAGAAACCGCTATTGGTGCAACCATCGTTAAAAACGAATACGAAAGAATGTTAAGAGAAGATGATAGAGATGTTGTTATTTCTTCTTGCTGTCATTCAATTAACCTTTTAATTCAAAAGCATTATCCTGCGGCGCTCGGCTTTTTGGCGGATGTTGTTTCACCAATGCAAGCGCATTGTAAGGATATAAAGAATAGATACCCAAGTGCCAAAACTGTGTTTATTGGTCCTTGTGTTGCCAAAAAGGATGAGGCAGAGCATTACGAAGGTATTGTTGATGCCGTTTTAACTTTTGAAGAATTAACCGAATGGTTTAAAGCGGAAAATATTGAATTACAACCTGAAATTGATAAAGATGCTAATACTCGCGCTCGTTTCTTCCCAACTACCGGCGGTGTTTTAAAAACAATGACCAATCAAATGCCTGATTATACATATTTGGCTATTGATGGCATTGAAAACTGCATTATGGCGCTTAAGGATATTATTGATGGTAAAGTGCATAAGTGCTTTATTGAAATGTCGGCTTGTTTGGGAAGTTGTGTTGGTGGTCCTGTTATGGAAAAATACCACCGTTCTTCCTCGGTTAAGGATTATATTTCAATTTCTAATTATGCGGGCGAAAAAGATTTTGAGGTTTCACAACCTAAAATTGATGAGCTTAAAAAGAATTTTGAATATATTGAACAACGCAATCAAATGCCAAGTGAAACCGAAATTATGAGCATTTTGCGCCAAATGGGTAAATTTAAACCGTCACAAGAACTCAACTGCGGTTCTTGCGGTTATAATACCTGTCGCGAAAAAGCGGTTGCAATTATTCAAGGAAAAGCCGAAATTTCAATGTGTTTACCTTTCCTTAAAGAAAAGGCTGAAAGTTTTTCGGATATTATCGTTAATAACACCCCTAACGGTCTTATTGTTTTAAATGAGCAGTTAGAGGTTCAACAAATTAATAACTCGGCAAGAAGAATTATGAACATTCGAAGCGCAAGTGATGTTTTGGGCGAACAGGTTATTCGTATTCTTGACCCAACTGTTTTTATGAATGTTTTAAAAACCGGTTGCGATGTTCGTGATGAACGCGTTTATCTTGCTGAATACAAGCGTTATGTTGAGCAATCAATCGTTCACGATAAAGATTCACACTTGTTGGTTGCTATTATGCGTGATGTTACTAATGAGCAAACCGAGCGCGAAAAGAAAGAAAATATTAGCCGCCAAACTATTGAGGTTGCTGATAAGGTTGTTGATAAACAAATGCGCATTGTTCAAGAAATTGCTTCACTTTTAGGTGAAACAGCAGCTGAAACTAAAATTGCTCTTGCAAAGTTGAAGGAGTCAATTCAAGATGAATGATTTATGTGCAGATATTGGATATAAAAGTATAAATCATTACGGCGAACAACTTTGTGGAGACCACGTTGATATTGTTGAACCAAGTGATGAGTCTACAGTTATTGTTTTGTCGGACGGTCTTGGCAGTGGCGTAAAGGCAAGTATTCTTTCAACCCTTACTTCTAAAATAATTTCAACAATGTTGGCAGAAGGTTTAAGTTTGGAAGAATGTGTTGAAACAATAGCGGCAACACTTCCTGTTTGTTCACTTCGCGGCGTTGCATATTCAACCTTTACAATTATTCACCTTAAGAATAATCAAACTGCCGAAATTATACAGTATGATAACCCACTTGCTATTTTTATAAGGGATGAACAAATTTGGGATTACCCTAAAACTGAAATGAATATCGGTGGTAAAAAAATATTTAAATCTGTTATTAATTTGCAAGAAAATGATATTTTGATTGCAATGAGTGATGGTTGTCCACACGCCGGTATAGGTAATGCTTATAACTTTGGTTGGCGCAGGGATGATATTGCCGAGTTTATGGAAGCATTGTCCCACGCCGGTTATACCGCTAAAACATTATCTACAATGCTTGTTGATGAGTGTGAAAAACTTTATTGCAACAAGCCCGGGGACGATGCTACTGCTTGTGTGGTTAGAATTAGAAAGCGCGAACCTATGAATATGCTTTTTGGACCACCATCCAACCGTGATGATGCGGATAGAATGATGTCACTTTTCTTTTCAAAAGAGGGAAAACACATCATTTGCGGCGGTACAACTTCTTCGATCGCGGCTAAGTTTTTGGGTAAGCCTGTAAAGGCAAGTTTGAACTTTGAATCGAGCGATATTCCGCCGATAGCCGAAATAGAGGGTGTTGACTTGGTAACCGAAGGTGTTATTACTGTCAATAGAGTGCTTGAATATGCTGAGGATTACCTTGGTGAAAACAAGCATTATGAGCATTGGAGTTTTAAGCGTGACGGTGCATCTTTAATATGTCGTTTGTTGTTTGAAGAAGCAACCGATATTAATTTTTATGTTGGTAGGGCAATTAACCCCGCGCACCAAAACCCCGATTTGCCAATTAATTTTAATATTAAAATGAACTTGGTTACCGAACTTTCTAAATGTCTTAAAAAGATGGGTAAGAAAATTAAAGTAAGTTATTTCTAAGGAGATCTCACTATGGGAGTAAGAAAATTTGATACAAAGGTACAACACCTTAAATATAAAGTTTTGCGTGAAGTTGCGCGTCAAGCTTGGAACGATACTCTTTTAGAAAATATTTTAGAAATTCCTAAAACAATAGTTCCGGGTAAGACACCAACAATGCGTTGTTGCGTTTATAAAGAACGCGCAATTTTAGAAGAACGTATTAAAATTGCAATGGGTGGCGACAAGGAAAACCCAAATGTTATTGAGGTTATTGAAATTGCTTGTGATGAATGTCCAACTGCTGGTTATGAAGTTACAGATTCTTGCCGCGGTTGTTTGGCACACCGTTGCGAAGATGTTTGCAAAAGGGGAGCAATTACCTTTGACCATAATCATATTGCTCATATTGATAAATCAAAGTGTGTCGAATGTGGTCAGTGCGCAAAGGTTTGTCCTTTCTCGGCAATTATTAACCGCAAGCGTCCTTGCCAAAAGTCTTGCAAGGTAAAGGCTATTACTATAAATGAAAACAATGCGGCGGCAATTAATAACAGTAAATGTATCCAATGCGGAGCTTGTGTATATCAATGCCCATTTGGCGCAATTACAGATAAATCGTTTATTTTAGATGTTATTGACATTATTAAGAAAAGCGAAAACAATAAAAATTATAAGGTGTATGCTATGGTTGCACCTTCAATTTCAAGTCAGTTTACCTATGCAAAGTTAGGTCAGGTAATTAAGGGGCTTAAAGAATTAGGATTTTATACAGTTATTGAAGCGGCTCTCGGCGCCGATATGGTAGCCCAAGCCGAATCAAAAGAACTTGCAGAAAAAGGCTTTTTAACAAGTTCTTGCTGTCCTGCTTTTGTTCAGTATGTTAAATCTACTTTCCCCGATTTGTTGCCTTTTGTTTCACATAACCTTTCACCAATGGCTACATTGGCAAAATATATTAAGAGTACCGATGAAAACGCAAAAGTTGTGTTTATTGGCCCTTGTACTGCTAAAAAGGCGGAAGCAAAACTTGAAAGCGTTAAGCCTTATATTGACGCGGTTATGACCTTTGAAGAGTTACAAGCTTTGTTTGACAGTAAGGATATTGATATTACTACTTTGGGCGAAGATGTGCTTGAAAACGCATCATATTTCGGAAGAATTTTCGCTCGTTCAGGCGGTCTTACTGATGCTGTAGCGCAAGGACTTAAAGAACAAAATATTGAATTTGACCTTAAAGCAGTTGCTTGCGATGGCATTGAAGAATGTAGAATGGCGTTACTTAAAAAGAGTAAAAACGTGCTTGATGCAAACTTTATTGAAGGTATGGCTTGTGTCGGCGGTTGCATCGGTGGTGCAGGTTGCTTGACTCACGGCGAAAAGAATAAGTCGGAAGTTGATAAATACGGCAAAGAAGCCTTTGAAAAAACCATCAGCGATTCCGTTTCCGTTTTAAAATAATATTTTTGAATATTTAAAAAGACCGCTTTTTAGCGGTCTTTTTTGTGTATTGATTATAAATTGTAATATTTACTAAATTCAGCTGGGTGTGGGATTTTTGAAAGTTCACTACATTCAGCGCGTTTTGATTTAATGAAGTTTGTAATCAATTCTTTAGGGAATACGTTGCCAACTGTTAAGTAATCGTTATCCTTTTCAAGAGCGTCTAAAGCTTGTTCTAAAGAAGTTGGAAGTTGTTCTAACTTTGCTTTTTCCTCATCACTTAAGTGGAAAAGGTTAAAGTCATATGGGCCCCAACCGTTTTCGTGTGGGTCAATCTTGTTTTTAATACCGTCGAGACCTGCCATAAGGATTGCAGCATAGCAGAAATATGGGTTGCAAGTAGCATCAGGGTTGCGCAATTCAAAGCGGCGTTTGTTCGGAGTTTTAGCGTATGCAGGGATACGAATAACAGCACTGCGGTTTGAAGTAGCGTAACCAACTGTTACAGGAGCTTCAAAACCTGGTACTAAACGCTTAAATGAGTTTGTACTTGGGTTTGTAATAGCGCAAAGGGAAGAGATGTGTTTTAAAAGACCGCCCATAAAGTAGTGAGCTTCTTTGCTAAGGTTAGCATAAGCGCCGTCTTCAGAGAAAACAGGTTGACCATCCTTTAAAAGTAACATATGAACGTGCATACCGCTGCCTGCTTCGCCGTATATTGGCTTTGGCATAAATGTTGCGGTTTTGCCGTGTTTAAGCGCGGTGTTATGAATAATATATTTAATCATCATAGTAGCGTCAGCCATCTTTGACATTTCGCCTAATTGTGGTTCAATTTCAAACTGACCGGAAGCTGCAACTTCAGGGTGGTGGTAATTGATTTCAATACCTGCATCCTTCATATGTAAGCACATTTCACTTCTGCATTCATAACCTTGGTCAAATGGTTTTGCAATATGGTATGCTTTTTGTTTTTCAACAACAACGCCTTTGCCTTCAACAGCGCTGTTCCAATATGATTGGTTAGTGTCTACTGAGTAGCCAACACTGTTAGGTGCAACTTCCCAGCCAACATTATCAAAAAGATAAAATTCAAATTCAGGGAGAATCATCATAGTATCAGCAATGCCTAATTCTCTCATATAATTTTCAGCAGCAAGAACAATATTACGTGGGTATTGTGCAAGTGGGCGGTTTTCATCCGCACCGATAATCATAGCGTTACCTGTCATAGAAAGGGTTTTGATTTCGCAAAATGGGTCGATAAGTGCAGTGTCAGGGTCGGGGATAAACACCATATCGCTCTTTTCAACAACGGCATAACCGTAGTTAGAAGCGTCAAAACCGATACCGCTTTTCATTGTATCTTCTGAAAAGTTTTCAGCAGGAATTGTTACGTGGCGATATTGACCGTTAATGTCAACCATTTTAAAATCAACCATTTTGATATCATTTTCTTTAATGATTTTTAAGACATCTTTTATACTTTTAGGCATATAGACCAACTCCTATATTTTTTATTAAAACATTATAACAATTCTTTAGTGAATAGTCAATAAAAAGCGCTAAATTTATTTATGTATTATAAATTTTACTTTTTTTACCATAATATAATTAAATATGCTTGACAAGAACGTCATAAGTTTAGTACAATAAATTAAATATATTATAAGGGGGCATTTTTGCCTTTTTCAAACTTTTTATTACAAATTTT
>JAZNCS010000021.1:0-15619 GCA_045587685.1 Acutalibacteraceae bacterium | reverse complement strand
TCTTCCTAAGACCGCTTGGCCTCCGACTTGGATATTTGCGTTTGCAATCGCCGTCGCAATCGTTTCGCCTTGCGTAACAATATTACCACTTGTATCAAAAACCGCGCCTTGAATATTGACACTCGTTACGGGTTGTGCATTTACGCTTTGGATAGGCTCAATGCCTTTGCCGTAATTAAACGATAAAGTGTATTGATTTTCGTTTGATACTTGTGCATACAGTTTTATATCTTTTGTACCCACTTTGATTGCTTCGCCGTTTCTTCTCGTGCCATTTAATTCGGTAGTCCAAGCACCGTCAAAACGATAAGGGCTTGCAGGTACATAATCATAACCGATAATTACTTCCGTGCCAACATAAACTTCTTGCGTGGCTTCGGGAATAAGTACGCCGTCTTTGTCGTAATAAAGCACATTTACAGTTTCAAGACTTACATTTGTGCCAATCAATTCCACAGTATAATCTTGAACTCCAAGCAATTCAACCCATTCTTCGCCGTTCAACGCTCTTGCAATCGTCATAAGTTTAGGCATTTCTTCGGGTGGGAAATACATTTTGTTGGTCGTCATTTTGTTGTAAGTGGGGTCGTAGCAAGTAACCACAAATTCACGCTTGCTATGTTTTAACTCAATCAATTTTCGGTAACTGTCAATCGACAACATAGAAAAGTCAATCTTTAAGTGCGGTGTCAAAAACCAAGCATACGAGTTAAGATTTTCAATCGAGCCACTACTACTTCTTTCGGGTTGTTTTACATAACTATCTTCCCACACAAAGGAAAATGCCTTGTAGTCCGTGAAATGAACGCCGTCAATAACAACTTCGCTAATGTTAATGGGATTGCCGTCTTTATCAACACCCATAGCATTAAAACGAGAGCCGTGCCGTTCTTCAAGGCTGTACCGCAGTATTTCGCCGATTGTTAAGTTTTCAGTTTCGTTAATGTTCGCCATACTGCCACCTTATACTTTCGAGAACGCCAACCCGTGCCGTTTCGCATTTTTCTTCGTCGCTTGGAATACTCTTTCGCCGTCAATGTAAATGTCAATCGGTCTATCGTCGCTCATAGCATTGTTTTGCAACGCACTCGCCACTGCTTGATAAACGCCTTGCTTGATACCGCTAATAATTTGTTGGTTGTTCGCAACAATCGAAGTGCCGTCGTCAAAAGTTCCCATTACTTCGCCCTTGTTCATTGTAAACAAGCCGTCCTCGACAAGACCGCCATTTTTGCGAACTTGCAAATCGGCTAAATCTGCATTTGCACTTGCAACACCTTTAATCCCTGCAAGCAATACACCAACGCCCAAACCTGCTATACTTGCTCCTAAAAGACCGCCTTTAAGACCCCCTTTAATGGCGAGAATTACACCAAGTAATGTTCCTAATGCACCAACAACTATTGAAATAATAGAAACAGTTTTTCTTGCGTTGGGTTCAAGACCACTAATAATACTATCAAATAATGTAAACGCCGAAACCGCAACCATTATTGAAACACCCAAATAAGACATAGCCGCTTGCAATTTTTGCATTACCGTTGTAGCCAATGCGCCTTGTAATTGTAATGTTTGAAAAAACGCTATTATTTTACTACCCGTAGAAATAAGCATTTCTCTATTTAATGCAATCCAAGCGATAACTAATGCACCACCAATAGTAGTGGCAAGAATACCACCCCAAATCTCTCCTTCCTTAAACGCTTCTACTGCTTTTATAATTGCATAAACAGCACCCGTTAAAACAGCAAAAGAAAGAAGTTTGAAACTATTTCCTGCATATATTGCTTGTGTAGCAGTATCTGCTAACCATTTCGCCAACTTAAACCCAACTAAAACCCCTACTGCAATTCCAAGAGCTTTTATTGTATCTAAAAGGTTTTCAGCTTGCTCGGTTAATTTACCGTCGTCTCCTACCCACCAACTCGTCCACGCTTCCGCAAGTTCCGTTGCTTTGTTGCTAACATTTTCCAAAATGCTTTGATATTGCGTAAGCCCTGCAATAAGTTTTTCGTCAATGCCTATACCTAACTCTTGTTCGCCACCACTTAAAGAACGGAATTTATCAAAGTCAAGCAACTTGCCCTGTACTTCGTCCATAGCTTCGGCGGTTTCTTCGTACCCCTTAATCGTGCCGTCAAATTCGCTATAATTCGGCAACGCCTTTGTAATCGCTTGTGCAATATTTTTCGCCGTGATAAGGAAAGCGTTAAGGTAAGGCAAAGCAGGGGCAACATACAACTCAATCATTTTGCCAATCCAAACGCCAAGTTCTTTCGCACTTTCGCTCATAATACGCATTTGGTTAGCCGTGTTGTTGAGCGTTTTGTTCAAGTCGCCAATCGCACCCGACCTATCCATTTGTTGGAATACGGCGTAGATACGCAACAATCGCTTTTCGGTTTGCGAAAGCTGTCGCATTGTCTTTGTGCCACCCAACTGTTGGTAAAGTTGGAAAATCGTGGTTTCCGTTATGTCATAGCCCGAAATCGAACGGATAGGACGAACTTGCCCCGACAATACGGATTGGAAAACGGTCATCGCCTTGTCAATGCTTGTGTTGTAAAGCGAAGCGTAGTCCAACGCCATTTGCGTAAGATATTCGGACAAAGCGTACGAAACATCGGTCGAAACCCCACCGAGCGTACTCAACATATTTCTAAAAGTCGCTTGGTATTTCATAAGCGTTTGCTCGGCAATACCATACGCCTTATTCATTTTCGATATAAATTCTTCGGCGGTGTCAATGTTGCCACGCATAGCCACCTGCCACAAGTTCAGCGTTTCCGTGTAGTCAATCGCACTTTGCACCAAGCCCTTCATAAATTGAGCCATTTGCTTGGTATAGTTGCGGATAAAGTAAATCTTGCCTAAAACACCTGCTAAATTAAGCGTTTTTGCAAGACTTTTATTTGACGAGCCACCACCGCCCCCAAGACTTTTGGTTACGGTACTCATATTCGTCTTTTTCAATACATTATCCAATGCGATTAAAGCACTTTCCGCACTCTTGACTTTTACAATAAACGGGTCAATCGCTGTTGCAAGTTGAGAAAACCCTTGCGAAGCCTTTGTAAAATCAATATTTTCAATTTTAGAAATTTTTGTCAGCGAAGAAATAGATTTTGTTACGCTTGCAAACTTTTCTATTTTTGCCGTGTCAATTTTACTAACCGATACCGCAATTCTTTCAAAAATAACATCAAGATTTTTACCTGTCAATACAGGATTGATTTCAGTAAGCCCCAAAATTGATTTTTGGAGCGTGTTGATACTTCTTGAAATTGTTGAAAGATAACCTACACTTGCTTGATTTACATTTGACAAACTTGAATTAAGAGAATTAAAAAAACTCGTTATGTTTGCTGTGCTTTTACTAATATCAATCTTTTCAAGTTTTGTTAAAGAAGAAGAGAGCGAATTAAGCCTACGGATAATTGTTGACAAACTTTTTGCTGTGTTGTTTTCCATTGCTTGGATAGTCAACTCTAAATTGCCAACGCTATAACCGTCCATAACTCGCTCCCAATATTATTTTTTATTCTTTAATAGACTTCGTATAAAGTCGTTTTGATTTTTTTGCAAATCTCTATATTCGCTTTCAACGTTTTCGGTTGTGATAACCTTTTTTTTCTTGAACGGGTCAAATGGCTCGTGCGGATATTCAAGCGGTTTCGCACCTTTCTTGGCAAACATATTCCCTGCCGTATTTTGTAATGCTATATTAAAATACAATCCATTAAGCCACGCCGTTTCATACAAATTTTGATAATACGATTTTTGACAAACCTCAAATAGCCGTTTATCTTTATGCCAAAATTCTTCCCACGACATTCCATATCGTCTTGCCATAGGATATATTTCAAGCAAATAAAAGTCGTATAAACTTACTTCTTCACTCTTGACAAGCCTTTGCGCTGTTCGGCTTTCAACTCCGCTTTCGCTCTTGCTTGTTTCAAGAATGGGTCGGTGGTTTCTTCCTCATTAAAGAGAGCGTCAAGCATAAATATAACCCACTCGCTTGCCGTAGATACGCCGATTTCGTCCACATACTTGCACCACACTTCCTGTGCATTTTTTTCGTCAAGGCGGTGCTGTTCGCAAAGTGCCAAAATCAAAAGCCGTTCCGCTTTGTCAACCGCCACCTTTTGCAACGCCGACGTAGAAACTTCTTTGTGGCTAATTTCAAAGTCCGTCAACGCCTTGTACAATTCGTCAAGTTCTTCCTTAAACGCCTTGTATTCAGCCGTCAACTCCTTATCACGCATATTTGCGAAGTGCTGTTCCTTAATCGGTTTGAACTGCTCGGCAAGTTCTTCGTACTCCATACGCAACTTCGTGCCTTGCGCCAACAACGCTTGCTGTTCGTCCGTAAATGCGTTTTCTTGCGAAATTTCCTCATACTGACATTCCAAATAGCGAGTGCGCTTGATTTCATACTTCTTTCCGTCCACGACAAACGAGGGAATAATTTTGCTCATTTAATTTTTTCTCCTTAATATTCTATGATATTCTTAATTCGCAATCTTTGTTGCGTTTTTATTCGATTTTTTTCGATTAGTCCGTAACTTCAACCATAACGGAAGTTTCCCAAGGGGCATAGCCGTTTGCTGTTGCGGAAATTGTAACAATCGCAAACCCTTTAGATGCGCCTGTAATAGTTACTGTTGAACCGCTTGCCGTTACACTTGCCACATCTGTCGTATCGCTTGCAACCGAAATAGTAGCTTCGGTGGGGTCAACCTTTACTTCAAATTCTTTTGTGCTCGTTCCTTCCAAAATTACATTTGCGTCCACAGTAGAAGCAATCGTAACCGTTTCTTTAATAAGAGGACGGCAATCCATAAGCGTTGTCGCGCTTGCGTTAAGTGGAGTAATCGTCAAAGTACCCTTTGCCACATCAGCCGACATTTCGTTCGCTCTTACCTTTACCGTACCACTAAACTTTCTTCCTGTAAAATCTCCGTACACAGCAAGGAAGTCAATGGTTTTGCCCTGCAACGCTTCAAGTCGTTTCACATTATCTCTGTGCCACAAAAATTCGATTTCTGCTTGTTCAAGGCTTTCTTTGCCCTCTACCTGCCCTTTCGTGGGGCAAGTAAGCAAATCGAACTCAAATGTATCAGTCGAGCCATTCACGGACGGCACCGTTTCAAGAGGAATAAGCAAATGATACAAGCCGTCAGTATCAACCGCAGGGTCAAGATAAAGCAATGCTGAACCGTAACCGCTCATTGCTCTTTTGTCGCAATATTTTTGCAAATTCATAGTTTTGTATCTCCTTATACAAAGTATCGTTTATTTTCAAAATAGCGAGCCGAATACATAAGGGTAATGTGATAAATCGCCCCGTTCGTTCCCTCGTTTGGAAACGCATTGTAGCTCACTTGTTTTAAGTTAATGCACTTTAAGTAGTCGTTACAATGTTCAGCCAAAGTTCTTGCTATGGTCTGCTTTGTAATGCTACCACTCGTTTTTGCGTAAATGTCAACCTTGTAGCTTACGCTTGCCACCGTTTGCCGATAATGCGACATATTTTGGTACGGCGTGTTGTCAACTTCGTCAATCACGATTAGCGGATATGTGGGCGAACTCGGCTCAAACCCAACCACGCTCGGCTTGTACGATTTAGAAAGTTCAAGACTTGCGAAATGGTCTTGCAACCCCTTTTTAATTTCTTCGTAAAGTTCCGTTTGCATAGTTTCTCTCCGTTAGCCAATTACTTCGGCTTTCGCTTGTTCCCACAGCGTTTTGTAAAGTCCTGTCGTTTCAAAGGTTTTCCACGCCTTGTATAAAAACAATGTCGCAGGACTACCCTTTGTTACGATAGTCAATACACCGTCGCCAAAATCGTATGTTTCGTAATATTCTCGTTCAAGGTTCATATAACTTTCGCCGTCAGCCGTTCCAAACGACCATTGTCCGTTTTCCTTTTTAGAAGAACTCGGTACATTGTATTGATAGTTTGCTTCTTTGGCTAACTCGTGCGAATTTTCTTGACCGACAATACCAACACCAAACTCCACAAACACGGCAAGATTTTTACCACTTTCAAGTTGTGCCGTATTGGAAAGCGTAATTTTATTCCCTACTACGGGCGATATTTTCCATTGAGATTGAATAATTGATTTAACCTTGCTCCCTATGTTTGTTGTCATAAGATTTTGGTTTGCCAACTCAATGATTTTCGTCACGCATTTTTCCAAATACACTCTCGGCAAATCCTTTTGGACTTTCTTTTGCACCGCCTTGATTTGCTTTATTGCGTTTTCGATTGACTTCTTCGACAAGTCGATATTTATACGCATTTATTAGTTTTTGCTACCCGTAGGCATATAGGAATAAGGCACTTCCACTTTCTTGGTTTCCGTTGCTTCTTTCCACCCTGCCACAATGTAGTCGCTCTTATATTCTTCGGGTACGGTCTTTTTAACGCCGTCCTTTTCTACAACAACAGTTTTAGCCATTGTCATTTCTCCTTTTAATTGTTTTTGATTTGTTTCAGCGAAAGTACAACTGCTTCGTTTTGCTTGCCTACGAATTCCACATAATAGTTTGCGTTTTGCCCGTAGTATTCTTCGTCGCTCGTCGGTTTCACGCCGTCAAGGTAAAAGACATCGCCCTCTTTGAATTTTTCCACCCAATAGGCGTATGGTTGCAAGACAATTCGTTGGTCGCTGTTGGTCGTTTCGCCGTATTCAAAATAATCGGTATTGCCGTTTTTCGGTTGACAAGTTATGCCGATTGGACTAAACGCCGTTGGAAATCGCAAAGTAAATTCAATCGCAACTTTGTAAGTCGGGGCTTCTTCGTTTTCTTGGTAAAACCTTTCGCAAAACCAAATCTTTTCGCCATTTCTCATCTCGGCACACCTGCCTTTGGCAAGCCTAAACGCATAACCAAGTTCGGGTCAATGTAACTCGCACCATACTTAATGTCAATGCCGTTTTCCTTGTACGCACTTGCGTTAATGCCACCTGCACGGGAAATTATATCTCGCATACGGTCTTTCAGCCATTGTACGGTCAAGAAATCGTATTCAAGTTTTTCAGCCGTAGGTCGCCCATTTGCACTCGGATATGAGTACATTATAAAATCGGCAACCGCCATATCGTAGGCTTCGTCAATCTCTCCGCTTTGTAGCCACGGGTAACTTTGTTGCACTCTTGCTTTCGCTTCTTGTACTCGTGCTTGCTCTTGGCTTGTCATTTTGGCTCTCCTTTTCAACGCTTGGAATTGCAGGGCTTTGGGGGGCAACTTTCGGTTTCAATTCCTTTACTTCCTTAATGTCGCAACGCTCTTTCACGAACGCCAACTCGTCGCCACTTACGCAAAAATCAATGTTAAACCCACTCGCAAAATGCAATCCACGAAGAATAAACGCATTATTCACTTTTCCCAAAACCCTGTACTGTAATTCCATTTGTCAATTCCTTTTAATTCGCCCTACCTATTAAGAAATCGTCGAAAGGTAGAGTTTGTCGTTGATACCTGCGATTACGGGCAAGCCAACGCCTTCCGCTTTCGTCCAAGAAGTAACGGGGTCTTCCGTTCTCCATTGGCTAACCGCAACAAAACCGTAGTTCCCGTCAACCGTACCGCCGTCTTCAATGGGCGTGGAAGTCATAAAGGTCTTACCAACTTCGCCACGGGTCGTAAGAGAGATAAGCGTGTTTTCGGGGAAGAAACGATATTCCGTCGTATCTTTGTGCGAAAGTTTGTAGGTTCTATCGTCAACGATAATTTCAACGCCTACAATGTTGTTGATATAGTTGGAAACCCAATCTTGCGTTACATAAACACCTGCCTTTTCAGCAATAGCGTTCAACTTTTCATTTGCAAGAATATATCCCATAACCGTGCTTGACATAATCATACGAACAATCTTGTTCTTGGAAGCCGTGCGGAGCGCAATAAGGTCAGCCACGATGTCGTGGTCTGCCGAAGTCCAACCCGTAAAATCAATCTTATTAGTTGTGGCGTTAAAGCCATAGTTCACTTCAAAGCTTGCACCGTTTTCGTTTACAACAATTTTACCCGTGGAAAGCAATTCGCAGGCTCTCTTTTCAAAAGTCGTAAGAACTTTGGAAATAAGGTGGTTAATGTCATCGTAAATCGCGTTCAAAATAACTCTTTCTTCCGCAGACATACCCAAGTCCTTAATCTTCTTGCGAAGTTCTTCACCTTGGTCGATTTTCTCTTTAACAAGGAAAAGGTCTGCTTTGATTTCTTCGTAGGTGGGTCTATCTCCAATTCTTGCTTCGCTATCGAAAGCGTGTACAAGTGCCATTACAGGAACTTCAACGCCTTTCGTCAAATCGTAAATTGCAACCTTAAGGTTTTCCGTTCTCGCCATAGGCAACAACTGCAAACCAACAAAATCTTCCGTAGCACGGAGATAGTTGAAGTCAGCACTAATGCTAACAAGTTCTTCATTTTTAAGCGTTCTCAAAAAATCCATTCTTTTTACCTCCCTATTATACTACGGTTGCTCCATATGCAATCGCAAACAATCCGTGCGAAGCCATATCACTTGCCGAAGCCGATACGCTTACAGGCAATTTAGCGTCCACATAATAACCTGCATACATAACCGAAGCCACTCTATCCTCTTCCGTTACATCAACATCGTTCCACAAAAGAACCTTGCCAAGATTAGCGTCCGTAATAAGCGAACCCGCCTTGACAATCTTTCTACCATTTTCCGTTACTGCCGTCGTTTCCGTCGTAGCAATCGTAGCCGTTTTGAGTACAAGACCAACTTCGCTTCCAACCCAACTATGGTCGGTAGGTTTAAATACTGCCATAATATAAAATCTCCTTTTTTACTTTTTCAATTTTACTTCTTTCGTACCTACTTGACGGCTTTCTTCGTATGCTTGATAGCCCGTCTTTTCTTTACCGACAGTTCCGTTCCCCATAGGCGAGGGTTGCGTGGTTTCTTTCAAAAGCTGTGCCTTAATCGTCTTTTCAAGTTCCGTCGTTCTTGCTTTCAAAATGTCCGCAAGGGGCTTGACAAGTTCAATCGGGCAACCGCCTTTAATCAAAGTTTCGCTTTCTTCTGCCGTAAACCCATTTGCCAAAATTTCTCTTTCAGTTTTGTACTTCGTTACTTCGGCTTCAAGGTTTTGTTTGCTCAATACAAGGTCGTCGTACTCTTTTTGTTTTCTTTCGTCGTCCGACATTTGCGCTTCCGCTTTTTTCTTGTAGTCAGCGTTTTCGGTTGCGTATTGGTCTTTCATTCGCTTTTGCTTTTCGGCTTCCGCTTTGTAAGTATCTCGCTCTGCAACCATTTTTTTGTACTCGGCTTCGTAATCAATCGTCGCCGTTGCGGTGTTCTCTGCACCCATAGCTTCGTTATTTCCCATAACTGTTCTCCTTGCTCTTTTACGATTTTCTCTATCGGGCGGTGTACCGCCATTTTTTGCTCTTTAAGGTTTTTCTCTAACCATTTTATTTTTACGCCGTTTTGGCGTTTTTATTTTCTTCTTCAACAACAACCGTTTCTTTCGTTGCGTTGGCTTGGGATTTTGCCGTTTCGTCTTGCGCTTGCCACTTCTTCGCCACCGTTACGCTGTCGCTAAACAAACCGCTTGCCTTGACCGCTTCTTCGTAAGGGAAGTTCGCTTGCCACAACTGATTGAGCGATTGAGCCTTTACAAGCAAGTTGTCGTTTTGGTTAATTCGATATTTTATATCAATTTGGTTTGCCGACAATTCGTTGATAGGGCAATTCGGCACAGTTGCACAAATCGCAAGCATTTTTCTCAAAACGGAGTAGTCGCTCTTTTTGAACGAAACAATGTCGCCGTTAATAGAAATGTATGAGTTGCTCCAACCGCCACTCATCATTCTTGCTTGCCCTGTGTCGCCACCGCTTGTTACTTGTCCGCTTGCAAGTGGTACACCTGCAATATCGTAACTCGGTACAAGTATGCTTTCTACATATTCAATAAATCCGTTAAACGGAATTTCAATTTTAATTGTTTTAATGTCGGCGTTCCCACCGCCACGATTATCGGGCGTATCGGAAATTACCACTGCACCGCTTTCTTTCATTTTGTCTATTTGGTCTTGCGATACATCGGTGTTCTTAAACACAAACAACATATTCGCATTATCAACGACCATATCTTCAATGTTGGAAAGCAAAGTGTTTATCGCATTGAAACTGTCTTTGTTAAGTTCGACAAGCCCCATTCGATTTTCGTCTTTGGAGTGTTCGTCAAATGGTAACTGATGGAAAGACTTTTTAGACTTCAAGGCGACTTTATCAAAACCGCCATAACTCTTTGTCGTGGAGCATTCAAAATATGCGTATCTCGTTTCAATCGTGATTTTGTAGCGGAGTTTGATTATATCGTTTTCGCCCACATCGGTTTCCACTACGGAAACGCAAAACAAAGGCTCTTTGCTACGCCCACTCGAATAGACAACAAAGTTTTCGGTGGGGTCAAGACTTTCGTAGGTGTAAGGAGCGTCGTTCTCTATATCAAATCCCTGCTCTCTCGTTGCATACGAGCCGTCCGCAAAAATAATGTCCGTTCTCGGCTCAACCGAAGTTACGCCAACGCCCGTAGCATACGCCCAAAAAAACATATTTCTTGCTTTGGCAAAATAGTCAACGCTCGTGTTGTATCGGTCAAAGTAAATCAAATCGTCCGTTGAAACATCGGCTTTATGCGTAAACTCTTTTTGTTCTCCCGTAAGGAAGTCAACCTTGAACTGCACTTGTCTATATGCGTGGTTTTGGCTGATTATGTTGTTGTTCTTTTGGTCTTTATTGTAAATTCTCGTCTTGCAACGAATATCTTGCAAACCAAGAGCGTAATCGTACAAGTATTTTTCTTTCTTGGCGTTTTGTTTGTGGGTATTCAGTATGCGTTGCATATACTTGTTCAATATGCTTTCGCCGTAATCCCCACTCGCAAAGTCTTTGTCGGCGTATGGAATTTCTATTCTTTTTATGCCCCGAAAATCAAATTCGGGAATTTCGTTAAAGTACATACTTTTCTCCTACGCAAAATAAAAAATGCAAAAACACCACTCGTTTCCAAGTAAGGTATCTTTGCACCCATTTACCGACACCGCTTTGCAGTTGCCGTCCGTTTGTTTAATCGCCAATGAAATACTTAATTCTTCGCTTGCAGTTATGGCAAGTGATTTGAGAAATAGGCTTTTCCGTCGCCTTTATCTTTTCAATGTCAAAGACAACAGGCTTTTCGATTACCAAATCCTCGTTCCGTATTAAGATTTTATGACACATAGGACATAGCAACTTTTGAGCCATTTTTCTCTCCGTCAAACAATAATTCACAAAATATATACCACATTTTTTTACAAATGTCAAGCATTTTGCGAAACTTTTTTGAAAAATTTTTATTAAAGTTGTAAAAATCTCACTTTTGCCTTGCTTTCTTTCTTTTGCACAAAGCGTTTTATATACATACATTCTTCGTCAATGCTATCGTCGTATTCCATTTTGGTATTGTAGTCGTATGCCGTGATATAGAGCATAAACTTACCCATTTGGCTTGACGGAGCGTACATTTGCATACAAGGGTATCGCATTTGATTTTTGAAATAGCCTTGACTTGAATACACCAACTCACGGATTTTTTCTTCCTTGTTTTCGGTGGAAAAACTTTCGCTCACTTCGCAAAACATTGTTCCCCGTTCGTGCAACATTTTCTCAATCAAAAACCCAAGCGAAGTATCGGTGTTGTTTTCTATGTGCAACTTGATAATTCGGTGTTTCTCCACCTTATCGCAAATCTCGCCGTACAGTTCTTCCATTTGTCGCAACTGGAAAATGCAATCCACAAGATAATGAACTTCCACCTTTGCACCGTACTTGTCAGTTTCTTCACGAACTCGGTGTACTCCCATTGTTACATAGTTCTTGCCTGTTCTCGCAGGGTCAAGCACCGCATAGGCGTACTCGCTAATCCCACTCGGCAATTCTTCGTAGGTGTTAAGTTTATCCCACGCAAGCGGTGTGGTTTCGGGGTTTTGCGGATTTTGCTGTTCCATAGCTTCAAAACTCGCCAAATCTCTATCCCTAATTCGCATAGCTTCTTCGTAGGGGAATTTTGTCGGGTAGGTTGACCGATTAAAGTCAAAGTCGATTTTCGGTATCTTAATAAACACGCAATTGCCCTTTTCGTTCTTGTACGCATACTTAAACTCTTTCGTGCGAATAATCTTGCCCTTGCTGTAATACGAAATCAAGTGCGACAAAATATCGTTCACGCTGTACGCCGTACCACCTGCCACCACAAAGAAATCGTCCGTGCCGTAGTTTCGTTTCCACCAAGAGTTCCAATAGTTGTTTATGTCGATTTGGTGTTGCTTTAAGTTCGTAGCGTCCTTTGACCGACAAATATCGTCAAGGAAAAGAAACCGCACACGAATACCGTCCACCGAAGTATCTTTGGAAATGACCTTTACATTCATCGGCTTATTGCTATCCGCTAATGTCAACTCGCCTTCCTTGTTTCGGCAAATCGAAAACATATTCAACGGATTTTCTCCCTGCACAAAGTATTTCGCAAACTTCGGGAATACTCGCCCAAAAAACGGCTTTGTCATTATATCGACTATCGCCTTTGTGGTTGTCATAACCAAAGTGGGGTTTCCAAGCACTTTCAAAACATCGTTGTCGGGGTTTACGCCAAGCAACCAAGAAATCGCAATAGCGTCGCTTATCGTTTTCCCATACCCCGTTGGATATTGTTTTGTAATAAACTTAATTTCTTTTTTAAGAACCATTTGACAAAAGTAATACAAATATGGCTTATTTACGCCTGTGTACCCTTTATCGTCGTATGGGTTTATACTGTACCGAAAAACCTTTGAACTATTAGAAAAATCTTTTTCCCAAATTAAAGCAAATTCTTCAAGCACCCTAAAAGCTATTAAGTATCGATATTGCTCTTCAAGAATAAGCCATTGTTGAGCATATTCATAACAAAGATTTTCTTTTTCCGTTTCTTTTGTTTTTTTGTAAACTTCAATAGCTTTTGCAAAGGCTTTAATTTTGGAATTTATAACGTCCATATCAACGAGTTTAATCGTTTTTATAATTTCCAATATTTCTTTTTCTGCTTTTTCCGTATGCTTTTCGGCAAGATAATTATGAATTTGATGATACAACAATTCATATCTTTGTTGAACAATGGTTAAAATTGCTTTTTGGTTATTATACAAATCTTTCCTTTTTCGGCAAGTTCGCAGAATGTCCGTATATTTATCAATTTCAATCGAATAATCGTCAACGCTCGCCATTATCCGTTTCCTTTACCACCTTTTTCCGCTTGTACTTCTTATCCAACAAAGGTATTGCGTGGCGCACCAAATTTCCGTAAGTTACGCCCGTCAATTTCTTCAATTCCGTCAATTCGTTGAAAGTCCACTCGTCCACTCGCAACGGAAAAGTTTTCTTGTTTGCCATTTCTCGCTCTCCATTTCAATCGTTTTCTACATTGTACCACTTATTTTTACATTTGTCAAGCGTTTTGAGATAAAAATTAAGTGTCAAGCGAAATTACTTGACACCTGCAATATCTTCTTCATAACATTCAAACTTACAACCGCAATTATGGCACTCACAATTATAAGGAAAACTTGGTTGGCGTAATTCATTTATAACACCGCACTCAGGGCAAAAAACATTCCCTATTTTGTATATGCTCCACCAATTTTTATTGCTTTTATAAAGATTTCCGTGTTTTAATACTTTCATATCTCAATTTCTCCTTTATACACTTTTCGTAAAATCACAACCTTATCCGTTCCGTAGGTTGCACAGTATTCTTCGTCAACAAGATAATAGCTATCGCCCGTGATTACGCACCAAAGCCACTCCAACCAACGCTTGCGGTCAATCGCTTTCATAAACATTTTGTAGTCAAGAGTATCAGTATAGTGATACATTTCTTCGCTACCGACTTCGCCCTTAAAAGACTTTTCACGGATATAATCGTCTGCAATCCGCAATTTCTCGGCAATAATGGCAAGGCACTCGCTTTCAAATTTCGCCATTTCTTCTTGCCGTTTCCGTTCTCGCTCTTTCTTCCGTTGCTGTTCCGCATACTTTTTCTTTTCTTGTGGTGTCAAAGGTTTCCCCAAGCCAAGCCCAAAATCTTCGTCGATTTTTTTGATTGCTTCGGCAGTTGTCAGTCCAAAAATTTCTTTTGCGATAGTAAGTGAACCCATATTGCGATTACAAACAAAACAGTACGCAAACCCTTTTTCAATCGACATATTATAATCTTTTCCGTTATGAGCCACGCACTTGTACCGACCATTTCTATCGGGTTGCGACCAATACTTTTGCAAAACATCTCGCACCGAAACACGATTTTCAATTTCTTCTATCTTATTCACTCTCATTTCCTATACCAATCGGGCAAATCCTTGTCGTCCTCGTTTAATTTATAATCACTTATATTATATTCTTGCTTTAGATAAGCACTATTCTCTTGACTTGCATTATTACTTGTTGAACACATAGAATTAGATATAGATTTAGAATAAGATTGAGATATAGATAAAGAAGTCCGTTTCTCGCCCGTTACACAACTGTTACTTTGTAACGCTTTTTGCTTTTTCTTCTCGTCAAACTTTCTTTTCCTTTCTGCACTTTGCCCTTCGCTACCAATATTATTGCTTGCTTCAACAAGAAAAAACTTGTTTTCTTCGTTGCACTCAACCATAAGCGACAAAGACTTTAAGTAATTTATCGTTACAACAACATTGTCAACATCTTCGTCAAGTTTCAATGCAATTTCTTCTTCAAAAGACGGCTCAATCCCTTCGTATTCAATATATCCTTCGTTTTTAATGCTCATAAGTTGCATTTTAAGATATATAATCGTAAAAGTATCTCCACCTGCAATTTTGCGTAATTTCTTTATTATCGGTTCAGAAAACCAATTTTCTTTCATCTTTAACCAATAATATCTTTTTTCTGCCATAAACCCACCTAAAAACAAAACCCCACACGGTAAGTGTGTCCGCACTATACCGAGCAGGGATTGTATCAAATTAAGTTGTTTTGACAAATGTCGGACACCATTCATCGTAATCATTATACCACAAACGCCGAGCCTTGTCAAGTGTTTTTAGGAAGTTTTTTGCGGAATTTATACAATATAGTAATCCCATTTTTCGTTACACACCGCTATAATTCCTCAGGCTCATATTCCGTAATGACGTCTATTGACGTTTGAGTAATAACATTAAGGCTACCGTCGACATAGGAAACATTAAGAATTCCGTCAGCATATTCAGCAGCCAAGATTGCCCTTCTTTTCGCACCATCCATATAATATGCCGACACTGCAATATGTTCAGTGCTACCGTCTAAAGATTCATCAAAAACGCTCCCCAATTCTTCTAGACTCGTGTATGCGGAGCCGTATCTATTTACAATTAAGAGTGTTTCCCCGTAAACAGGACCAACAATCCTATGCAAATACAGCTTTGTGCCTTTGTTTTCGTCAACATATGACTTCGGTGTGGCGTGTGCGCCATCCGTTGGCGCAGATACAAAAATTTGTCCTTGTGCAGTTCTTCTTGGTATTGAGTTACTTGTTGCCCCCAATGCCCAAGTATA
>JAZNCS010000020.1:0-43958 GCA_045587685.1 Acutalibacteraceae bacterium | reverse complement strand
CTTCAATACTTTTAAAGTACTTAACTTTTCTCTCAATTTCTCTCGAGAATTGTCGGGTCCTTATTATTGTCGTTGTTTAATTTTCAAGGTCCGTTTTTGCGCACTCTCTCAAGGGCGCTCGATTATAATACCACAACCTCCACCCTTTGTCAACACTTTTTTTAAACTTTTTTTGAAATTTTTTTAAAAGTTTTTTTAGCCACAATATATTGGGTTTTCATAGTATTCTCAACCACATTTTTCCTAAAAAAGTAGGGGACGCGAACGTCCCCTTTATATATATTATATATGTATATAGCGCGAATTTTATCCCAAGATTACAATACCCGCAATTACCAAAGCAATAACAAGGTAATGCTTCCAAGACATTTTCTCTTTAAGGAATATTCTACTCCAAAGCACCGATATTGCACAGTAAGCCGAAATGATAACCATACCAACTGTGAAATCACTGAACATAACTGCCATATAGAAGATTTGGCCAACGGTTTCGCACAAGCCACCAAAGTACAAATGCTTATTGCCGCTGAACATTTTATCCTTTTTAACAAGTTTTACCCAAACGAACGCAAAAATTGCTAAAACAAAGAAGGTGAGTTCAAATGCCGAGTTTGCAGCATAGTCGCTCATTTCAATTCCGGTTTTTTCGATAAACCAATCAGAAAAAAGGAATTCATCACCAACGGTGCCGAGAGCATCTATAATAAGGTAAGAAATTGGCAACAAGAAAGCAAGTATGCTTTTTGCATATTTACGGTTTGCTCTTTCTTGACGTGCCTGACGAACCTCTTCGTCTTCGTGTTGTTCAACAAATCCAAGAGCCACAATACCAACGGTTATCATAACAACACCGATAATTGTCGCTATTGTAATATCCTCAACCGATGTTAAACCAAAAACAACGCATAAAAGGAATGCGAGAGCACCTGATGAGTTGCAAATTGGCGAAGAAATTGAAAGTTCGATATAACGAAGACCGATATAACCCAAAACCATTGCAAATATGTAAAGCGCGGCAATAGGTAGGTAATACACAAAGTCCATTATCGTAAAATCGGTATAGAAGATGCTAGCTACCATTTTCGGCACCGCACCTAAACCAACGGTATTATTGATTATTGCTCCACCTATAAGGGTAATAAAGAAATGTATGCCCATTATAAGACCAACCGCAAAAACAACCTTCCAATGACTGTTTTTGTCACGTTCTCTTGTGCCCATTTTTGAAAACAAGTCGGAACCACTCCAACAAAGTAACGCTAAAATTGAAAATATATAAAACATTTTTACACCTCTTAAAAATAATAAAGTTTTTATTCCTTATTATTTATTCGGTGGTGGTCTACGGCGAAAATGCCGACAGGGGAGTATCTTTTTAAGTCTTTTTGTCATTATTTATCCTCTGAAAGACGATTTGCAAAATCCGCCAATTCTTTATCATTAAAAAATTCAATAGTTAGTGTGCCTTTACCTTTACCGGTAGCCTTAACCGTTACTTTACGGCGAAGTTCGGCTTTAAGTGAAAGTTCCACTTCACTATAAAAATTATTTTTTACACTTTCTTTCTTGCGTGGGCTTACCTTTTTATTAAAGGAAGCAATCTTTTCAAGTTCACGCACCGAAGCGCCGTTTATAGCCATTTCGAGCATCTTTTTGCGTGTTTCAATGTCCTCAACTGTGAGCAAAGTTCTTGCGTGACCTGCTGTGATAGCGCCCGAACGCAAAGCGACAAGTTCTTCTTCACTTAAATTTAAAAGTCTTAACGCGTTTGTGACCGCAGCACGTGATTTACCCATACGCTTTGCAACTTCTTCTTGGGTTAGGGAATAGGTATCAATTAAAGTACGGTAGCCGAGCGCTTCTTCAACCGCATTCAAATCTTCGCGTTGAAGGTTTTCAATAAGCGCTATTTCCATAAGTTCTTGAGGCTCGGCATCCTTTATTATAATAGGTACTTCATAAAGTCCCGCAACACGACAAGCACGCCAACGTCTTTCACCGGCAACAATGCTATATCTTCCGTTTGTTAAAGTTTTAACAATGATTGGTTGTATTAGTCCGTGCTCGGCAATACTCTCGGCCAATTCGTTTATAGCCTCTTCATCAAAATCTTTACGAGGTTGACCTTTATTGGGTTCTATATCATTTATATTTACGGTTAATAAATTGCCGCTATCGGTTGCGTTTTCATTAAACAATGAATCTAAACCTCTTCCGAGGCCGCCTTTCTTAACTGCCATTTTATTACCTCCTGTTTTTCTTTAAAAATTCCTTTGCTAAGCCGTTATAAGCATCTGCGCCTTTTGAACGCTTATCGTAATATTGTATTGGCATACCATAACTTGGCGCTTCGGAAAGTCTTACAGCACGCGGTATTACCGATTTGTAAAGCTTATCACTGAAATACTTTTTAATTTCTCCAACTACTTGGCCTGTTAAATTTAATCTGCCGTCAAACATTGTTAAAACAATGCCTTCAATTTCGAGATTTGAATTATAAAGTCTTTTTACCTGTCTTACGGTTGCCATTAATTGCGACAAACCTTCAAGCGCGAAATACTCGCATTGAATAGGTACAAGCACTGTATCACTCGCATTAAGCGAATTTATTGTGATAAGACCTAACGATGGGGGACAGTCAATAAAAATAAAATCATATTTTTCGCGTAACGGCGCCAAAGCCAACTTTAATTGAGCCTCACGCTTTTCAATTTGAATTAAATCTACTTCGGCAGCAGCCAAATCCATCGAAGCCGGTATTACATCTACATTTTTAAATTCGGTATTCCAAACCGCGTTTTCGCCCTTGGCTGTACCTATTAAAAGCTCGTATGTAGAAACCCTTACATCCTTTTTGTTTATTCCGTATCCGCTTGTGGAATTGCCTTGTGGGTCGGCATCAACAAGCAACACTTTCTTTCCTGCAATTCCAATAGCTGCCGCAAGATTAACCGCTGTAGTGGTTTTTCCTACGCCACCTTTTTGATTAACAACAGAAATAATTTTTCCCATTTTTATCTCCTTGAAACGTTTCACGTGAAACATTTTTCTTTTATTTACTCTTATTATACTAAAAAACCTCGGCTTTGTAAACAAAAAAACTCCCAAAAGGGAGTTTTTCTAACTTTTGTCACCGGCTCTAAAAAGTATTGCCATTATAAAACCTGTTACTATCGCCGTTGCTATACCGGCGGATGTTGCTATCAATCCGCCCGACAACGCGCCCAAAAATCCATATTCCGATACCGCTTCTTTAACGCCGTTTGCTAATGCATATCCAAAGCCTGTTAGCGGAACCGTTGCACCCGCACCCGCAAAATCAACAATAGGTCCGTAAAGTCCTATCGCAGTCAGTATAACTCCCGCCACAACATACGCCACCAATATTCTTGCGGGGGTCAGTTTGGTGAAGTCTATCAAAACCTGTCCTACAACACAAATTGCACCACCAACAAAAAAAGCCTTTAAACAATCTAAAAATAAATCCATAAACCACACTCCTATGTTTCACGTGAAACATCTTTTGTTTTAGCATGTGCGGTTTATGGATTTTTATTCTTCTATATCAAAGTTTTTATATACTTCTTGTTTAACAGTTTCATAATCCAAATGTCTTACCAAAATACTGTCGGCGTGTTCCGAGCGAACCGAGAACCGCGCTCTACAGGTTTTATGCAAAAAGTCAACCGGCCACCTTATAAGTTTAATTTCGCCAATATTTTCTTTTGGACAATAAAACTCACAAGTACGCATTGCAGTACGACCGCGAACAAAAACGTTTTGGTCTATTTGCACCTTGCCGCGTTTGTATTCATAATAGCACAAAAACATATAAATTGTGTTTGCAAGCGAAATTATTATTGTTAAAAAGACTACAAGTCGTGTAAATGCTGTATATCTTAACGCTAACACCAAAGAAACCGCCGCAATAATTAAGAAATATAAAAAGGGGAGTGTTAAAAAGCGGCTTTTGGTAATAAAGTTTCGTTTGGCCGATATTATTTTTCCGCCCGGTTCTAAAAAGAGGAAGTATTCGCGAAAGTTTTTCTTTACATCTGAACGATTTACGGCAGGAACTACAACCTCCGCCTCGCTTTTAGTATCACCATAACCGCCAATATTGGCTTTTAAAGAATATCTTCTGCCGACCATCATTAACGGTGTTTGTTCTATTCTTACATTTTTTACAGCGTCTTTTCTAAAACGTGTACGCGTTCTAACAAAAAAGCCCGATCTTACCTCTAAATTTTCGTTTCCTGCAAAAAGTCTAAAATTTATAAGTTTTATAAAAGAATATATAAACGAAATAGCGTAAGCAATTAGAATAGAAATCGCTACAGCATTCACTGCGGTTGGAAAGTATGTCGGAATTTTTGAGGAAGTATTCTCTAATTCATATAAAATAAGTTTATCTAAAGCAACCCCTAAAAGCGCACCCGCTCTATATATAATAGGAACACCGATTATCATACCCGCGAAAGCAGATGAGGTTGTTGATGCCAAAAAAGCTATTTTCAAAGGCGAAAAACCTATTGCCTCGGGTTTTTCTTTTTCATAGAAAAAGGAAGAAATCTCTTTACTATCCTTTAAACTTAACTTGAACTTAAAGTCCGCTTTGCCGATTTTACCCGCTTCGGTATTGATTTTGTAGGTAACCGAACGAAGTAAAGCATCAATAGGACTCTGGTCGGTTTGAACCGAAGATAATTTTGATATATTAATAACCGCTTTTTGCACGTATAATACGCCGCTTTTAATCGTAACCGTTTGGTTTTCACCGTCAACAATAAGTCTAAAAGCAATACACCGCGCAATCGCAACTAAAAGCATTGCCAAAAACACAAACATTTCTAAACCGAAAATATCATCAATTTGTTTAAATCTAATGTATTGATATATACCTTTAACAACCGGAATAACCAAAATAAAGAAAAAAGGCTTTATAAAGGTACCAATCATTAAAGGGTGCGCTCTATATTGCTTTTTCACTTCTCTTCCTCCGACACAAGACTTTTTATTACCGCTTCAACTTCTTCGGTAGTAATTTCGGGGATAATAACATAACTTCTTGTCGCTTTAAGGGTTATTGCCGCCATTTTCATAATACGCGCAAGGGGAGAGGCAAAGCTTTGCGCATAAAGCAATCTTGAAAAAGGCATTATGTGTATTGTTTTTATTATAACGCCGCGTTTAATAACAATAGCGGAGTTTTTAACCTCTATCTTATAACTTATAAAATAAAGCGGAATGTATAACAAAATTACAACTAAGGATAAAACCACCGCTATTTTAAAATACAAGGTATTCCAAAAATAAGCGCCTAATATCCAACGGGCAATCCAAATTAAGAAAAGACAGGCAACAATACCGCGAAGTTGCCATAAAATTAAGGTTCTTTTTGGCAAAACGTACTTACCCATATTGTTCACTCCTAATTTAAGTTATTTCTTTATTTTTTCCCAATATTCTTTAAATTTTTCTTCGGTTTTATTATCCGAAAAAGAATAATACTTTTTATTTTTTATTTGGTCAGGTAGATACTGTTGGTTTACATAATGTCGGGGATAAGGATGTGGGTATTTATAATTTTGACCCTTTACAACCGCATCCTCGCCATCGAAATGTTTGTTTTGTAAATGACGCGGAATTTCGCCACCCAAACCTTTTTCAATATCCGCCATAGCCGCGTTTATTGCATCGTGCGCCGAAACTGATTTTGGCGAAAGCGCAACTAATATAACCGCATTAGCAAGTGGCAAACGCGCTTCAGGAAGTCCCACCATCATAGCAGTATCAACAGCCGCTTTTACAATAGGAATTATTTGCGGATAAGCAAGGCCGACATCCTCGTTTGCGCAAACAAGAAGTCTTCTACAAGCGCTTGGCAAATCTCCCGCCGCTAAAAGCCTTCCAAGGTAATATATAGCAGCATCCGGGTCGGACCCGCGCATAGATTTTTGATAAGCCGAAATAATATCGTAATGCTGGTCTCCCTCGCGGTCATACCTTACCGAATTAGAGGCTAAAACCTGTTCAATAGTTTCATCATCAATAACAATATTTTCGCCCGAATATGCCGCAATTAAAACAAGTTCCAACATATTAAGCGCTTTTCTTACATCTCCCGCCGAAGCCAAAGAAATTCGTTTTATATTTTGTTCGCTAATTTCAATTTTCTTTTGTTTTTCTTGTTCCAAAACACCTAACGCACGTTTTAAAACACAAAAAACATCGTTATTATTAAGCGGTTTAAACTCGAAAACTGTCGAACGGCTTAAAATAGCGTTATAAACGTAAAAAAACGGGTTTTCGGTGGTCGATGCAATAAGGGTAATATCACCGTTTTCTATATATGAAAGCAAAATTTGTTGTTGTTTTTTATTGAAATACTGAATTTCGTCTAAATAAAGTAAAATTCCGCCGCTACATTCAATAGTTCCTATAGAATTTATAATATCCTTAATATCCGCAGTAGATGCGGTAGTAGCATTTAGGTAATATAATTTTTTACCGCTTTGATTTGCAATAATATTAGCAACGGTTGTTTTGCCAACGCCCGAAGGCCCGTAAAAAATTAAATTTGGTATATTTTTAGATTCAATTATTCTTCTTAAAACCTTGCCCTCAGCCAAAATGTGTTGCTGACCTGCTACCTCTTCAATTAAAGTCGGTCTTAATCTATCCGCCAACGGAGTTTGCATTATATCACCACCTTTTTTCATTATACCTCAAACTTTAAAAAGTTTCAATATTCATTAACACAGTTTTCCTTTCATACAATTAAATAACATATAAAAAAGGCGGAAATTTACTTGAAAAAAAGTGTTTTTATTAAAAATGCGGCAATTTTAACTGCATCTTCTTTATTTTTAAGGTTTTTAGGTATAATTTTTAAGGTTTGGTTGGCCAAAAAGATAGGCAGCGAGGGAATAGGTCTTTACCAACTTGTATTCTCGGTTTATGTTTTGGTTTCAACCTTCGCAACAACCGGAATTTGTACTGCCGTTACCCGTCTTTGCGCTGAAGAAATGGTTTTAGGCAGTAAAGTTTCGGTTTTAAAAATCTTAAAACGCGCTGTGCAGTTAAGTTTGCTGTTATCCGCGGTTTCGGTTTTGATTTTATACTCGAGCGCCGACTTTTTGGCGAAATATTTGTTAGAAGACACCCGCGCTACATTAGCACTTAAAATTTTGCCGTTTTCCTTACCTTTTATGAGCGTTTCTTCTTGTATTCGCGGTTATTTTATCGCCCGAAGAAGTGCCGCACCCACTTCTATTTCCCAAATATTAGAACAATTTGTTCGAATTGGCGTTATTTTTTATTTAATCGGTATTTTTTCAAAAAAAGGTTTGGCGGCGGCTTGTTTTGCGGTAATGCTTGGCGATATGATAGCCGAAGCGGCGGCTTGTTTTTCTCTTTATTTAATGTTTTTAAAAGACAAAACAAATTTAAACCATCTTACAGGTAGAAAAACTCCTTCATTCTCGGTTCTTAAAAAGATTTTGCATATTTCAGGTCCAATAACTTTAGGTCGATACTTAAACTCTTTACTTCGCACCGCAGAAAACTTGTTGGTTCCAAGAAATCTTGCAAAATTTCCTTTAAATAACGGAAAAGCTCTTTCGCAATTCGGTATGATTAAAGGAATGGCGCTACCAATTCTATTTTTCCCTTCGGCAATTTTAAATTCGGTTTCAACCTTACTTATACCCGAAATTTCAGAAGCGGTTGCAAAAAATCAAACAAAAGTCATAAGCCGCGCAACCTATAAAATTTTAAAATTAACCGCGCTAATAAGTTTTGTTTTTGGGGCAATATTTTTCTTTTTAGGCGAAAAAATCGGGATTTTGCTTTATGACGATTTAATCGTTGGTCGATTATTAAAAGTATTGTCCCCAATAGTTCCGCTAATGTATTTAGATAGCGTTTCGGACGGAATTTTAAAAGGGCTTGACCAACAATCGTTTACCTTTCGTACATCAATTTTTGATTCCTTAATCCGAATTGTTTTAATACTTTTAATTCTTTCAAAAATGGGAATAACCGGTTTTATTTTAATTATGTATTTTTCAAATTTATTAACCTGTTTTCTAAATGTCGGAAGACTTATAACTATAAGTTTTGTAAAAATTAATTTTTTCAAAGAATTAGTCTTACCTCTTTGCTTTGCTACCGCTTCAACCTATATTTCAAACCTTATTTTTTCTAATTTTTCAAATATTCCCGATTTGGTTTACATAATACTTTTTGTGGTGGTTTCTATTGTGATTTATTTGGTTTTGCTTGTTTTAACGGGAAATATAAGCAAAAAAGGGCTTAAAACCGCTATAAATAGCAAGTTTTAGCCCCTAAAACCATACATTTTGTGTTTTAGCCGATATTTTTACCTTTCAGCGTATACCCCATCACGAGTTACAATTTCTATTGGCTGAAAAGCAGTGTTTTTTAACGCAAGTTTTGGAAGAATTTTTGCAAAATTTCTTTACACTGGTCTTCACAAATTCCGCCGTAAATTTCTACCTTGTGGTTGTAAGGATAGTCGCATAAATTTATAACACTATCCATACTTCCTGCGTTTTTGTCATAAGCGCCAAAAATTACCGTTTTAATTCGCGAATTAATTATAGCTCCCGTACACATGGGACACGGCTCAAGCGTTACATACAGTTCGCAGTCTTCGAGTCTCCAACACCCTATCTTTTTTACGGCATTATTTATTGCTTCAATTTCAGCGTGAGACAAAGGGTTTTGTTTTTGCTCTCGCATATTGTAACCCTCGCCAATAATTTCGCCGTTTTTTACAATTACGGCGCCAACCGGCACTTCACCCTCGTTACCTGCAATTTTTGCGAGTTCTATGGCTCTTTGCATAAATTTTTTGTCCATACTATACCTCTAAAAAAGCGGTCATAAGACCGCCTTTTTTTATTCTTCCTCTACCTTAACCTTTGCTTCTTTGTTTCTTAAAGCAAACAAGAAAATAGGAGCAAAAATAGAAATTATAATAGAAACAACTAATTTAGCAACTGCATTCTTACATTCGTAAAGATTAAACACTCTCCATACACAAATGTAATTAACAACCGCAGTAATTACACAGGCAATCATAGTTGCTATGTAAAACCAAATAACAGTTCCAACCGACTCAAACATTGCGGCGGTCATTGGTTCGTTGCCTTCGAGTGCGTTGTTTGCATAGGTTAAAATTGAAACCAAACTGTTTACCGCAACAACCGCTAAAACAATAGCCAAAACAAGAGCAACAATTCTTAAAGCCAAAAGAATATAACTATATTTAAGTGGTTTTTTAGTTTCGTTTTCTTTTTGTAATTCAGCAATTCTTCCAAGGGCAAAAGCATTAACTATTGGAATAAAAGCTAATTTAGGATTTTTTAAATTCAAATTTTCTGACATTTTGCAAACTGCGAAAGCATTTAACAAATACGCCGCAACAACATAAATTATTGCCGCAACTGTAACTCCAACAGTGCCAAAAACTAAAATTTGAGCAAAATTTGGTGAATCAAGTAATTTTCCTAACATAATATTACTCCTTTTAATTAAAATATCGCATTGATTGTATAATTGTTATTACAACAAAAATCAAAATAGGTGCCGAAGTAAACAACCAAACCTGTTTTTTAACTTCGCCGCTTTCGGTATCGCTCTTTTTAAGGCTGAAAAAGTTTGCATCTTGCTTTCTTAAAATAAAAATAGCAATAAGCCCAACAAAAAGCGCTACAAAAAGGTATATATTATAAGAAATTGTAGCATATCGGCTTAATTTTCCTACAAAAACATAATCCATCAAAACCGAAACAAAATTATTCGTTCCGTGAATTATAACCGCGGTCCACAAATTGCCTGTTTTAAGGGTTACAAAACCAAGCGCTAACCCTACAAAAAATGCAAATGGTATTTGTTGGAAATTACCGTGCATAAGTCCGAAAATCAAAGAAGAAGCAATTAAAGCAAAGCCTTCGCCAAATCTTTTAAGCGAACCTAAAACAATTCCTCTACAAGCAAATTCCTCAACCAAAGCAGGAACGACAGCCGTTGCTATTACCGAAAGCAAAAAGCCGAATATCCCTTTCGGGTTTTGACCCATATCAACTTCGTAATTTATTCCCGCGCTTTCAAATATCGCCCCCGCTAACGAGGTAATTATATTTGTATAAGCGCAAAACGCAACACCCAATAAATAAAGAGGAAAACAGGTTTTAAATCCGCATTTTTCATTTCCTATTAAACTGCTTATTTTGTCCCCACTTAATTTATAAACCAAAATAAACGGCAAAGTAAACATTAAAGTAGAAATTACTATTTGGGTAATTTGTTCTACTGCGGGATTTTGAAAAAGGTTGAAAAAATCTTGTTGCGAATATCCCATTAATAACATTACATATAACGCTATAAAAGACCACGCAAAACTTATTATTTCAATTATTATTAAGGTTAAACCTGCTTTTTTTCCTTCGTTTTTAATGTTCTTTTTTTCTATCACTGTTTTTGGGATAACAGTTTCGGTAGAAAAATTAATTTCTTCCCCAAAAGTTTCTTGGTTTAATTCAAAATCTTGAGATTCCAAGAAAAAGCACCAACTTTCACAAAAAGGTATTAAGGCAGTAATTAAACTGCCTTTTTTCTATTATTCCTCAGTAACCTCTTGTACGGTGTTTTCTTCTACTTCTACTTCGGGTTCAACTGCACCTGCATCCGCTTCAGCCGCTTCAGGTGTTGCAGTAACTTCTTCGGCATTATGTTCAGTAACCGCAACTGAAAGTATCTTTTCACCTTCGGCTACGCGCATAACCCTAACACCCTTTGCAGGACGACTAAAGGTTGAAATATCGCCGCTGAAGATACGAATAATTATGCCGTTTGAAGCAATCATTATAATATCATCTTCTTCAGTAACAGGGATAGTTGCCGCAACCTTGCCGTATTTTTCGGTGCGGTAGTTTGTTAATCCCTTACCGCCACGAGACTGCAATCTATAATCCGAAATATTACTAATTCTACCGTAACCGGTTTCGGTAACGGTTAAAATACGGGTGTTTTCTTCGGTAATAGCCATATCTATTACACTGTCACCCTCGCGCATATTTATAGCACGAACACCACGAGCATTTCTACCCATAGCACGAACTTGTGATTCCTTAAACTGAATTGCAAGACCGTTTCTTGTTGCAATAAATATATTTTGTTCGCCATCGGTCATTCTTACGAATGCAAGTTCGTCATCTTCATCAATAGAAATTGCAATAATACCGCTCTTTCTTGTGTTTCTAAATTCCGAAACCTTAGTACGTTTAATTGTACCTTTTTTGGTTACCATTGCAATATATTTTTCTTCATCTAATTCACTTGCAGGAAGAATTATAGTAATCTTTTCATCCGGCATAAGAGGAAGAATATTTATAAGGTTCATACCCTTACTTGTTCTGCTTCCCTCGGGAATTTCGTACGCTTTAATGCGGTACATTCTACCAAGGTTAGAGAAAAGCATAATATAATCGTGTGAAGAACATACAAACATATTTTCAACCGCATCTTCTTCACGTGTTGTCATACCTGTAATACCTCTACCACCGCGGTTTTGCACGTTGTAAGTATCGGCAGGTAAACGCTTAATGTAGCCATTAACAGTTTTTGTTAATACACATTCTTCTTCAGGGATAAGGTCTTCAATATCAACTTCACCCGCAACATCGGAAATTTCGCTGCGGCGGTCATCAGAAAACTTATCGCGAAGATTTAATGCTTCGGTCTTAACTATATCAAGAATACGCTCGTGTGAAGCCAAAATTGCTTCACATTCTTTAATAAACGCTATCTTTTCGTCTAATTCGTCAAGAATTTTTTGTTTTTCAAGACCTGCAAGTTTACCTAATTGCATAGCAACAATAGCTGAAGTTTGAATATCGTCTAAACCAAATCTTTCGGCTAAAGCTTCCTTACTTTCAGGAATAGTTTTACTTGCGCGAATAATTTTAATAACTTCATCAATAAAGTCAAGAGCAACCTTTAAACCTTCTAAAATATGTGCTCTTTCTTCTGCTTTACGCTTATCAAAACGGGTTCTTCTTTCAATAATTTCACATTGGAAATCAATGCAGTTTTGAAGCATTTCTTTTAATGTTAAAATTTGAGGTTTGCCGTTTACAATAGCGAGTAAAATCGCACCGAAAGTTGTTTGCAAAGAAGTATTTTTATAAAGTTTGTTAAGAACAACTTGTGGGTTAGCATCTTTCTTAAGGTCAACAACAATTCTAATACCGCCGTCACGTTTTGAAGAATAGTCAACAACGTCATCAATACCTTCAATACGCTTATCTGCCGCTAAATCGTAAATATTTTTAACTAAATCTTGTTTTTTAACCTTGTAAGGAATTTCGGTAATAACAATTCTAAAGCGGCCGTTTCTTGTTTCTTCAATTTCAGCTTTACCGCGAAGAATTATTTTACCTCTACCTGTAGCATAAGCAGCACGAATACCGCTTCTTCCCATAATAATACCGCCTGTTGGGAAGTCAGGACCTTTAATATGTTCACAAAGGTCGGAAAGTTCTGCTTCGGGGTTATCAATAAGGCAGCACATACCGTCAATTACTTCACCAAGATTATGTGGTGGAATTTCGGTAGCCATACCAACCGCAATACCTGAAGAACCATTAACAAGAAGTTGCGGAAAACGAACAGGTAATACTGTTGGTTCTTCCAAACGGTTATCATAGTTAGGACTAAAATCTACAGTTTCCTTATCAATATCATCAAGCATACTGTAAGAAAGGCGGTTCATTTTAGATTCGGTATAACGGTAAGCAGCAGGTGGATAACCATCTATATTACCAAAGTTACCGTGACCATCAACTAAAGGATAACGCAAAGAAAAATCTTGCGCCATACGAACCATTGCATTATAAACAGAAGCGTGACCGTGTGGGTGGTATCTACCTAGCTGCGAAGCTACTGTATCGGCACATTTACGATGTGCTTTATCGGGTGTTAAGCCGTTTTCGTACATAGTATAAAGAATTCTTCTATGAACAGGCTTTAAACCGTCTCTAACGTCAGGGATAGCACGGCCTACTAATACTGACATAGAATATTGAAGCATACTTTGTTTTACTTCATCAACAATTTCTACAGGCTGAATGTTGGTTTCACTATCACTCGGCCAATAAACGTTTTCTTGTTTAGCCATTTTTATCCCTCCTTAAATATCCAAATCGGTTGCAAAGATTGCATTTTCTTCAATAAATTTACGTCTTGGTTCAACCTCTTCACCCATAAGCATTGTAAAGGTTTCGTCCGCAATTTGCGCGTCCGACATAGTAACCTTTAACATTGTTCTCTTTTCAGGGTTAAGGGTTGTTTCCCAAAGTTGATCAGGGTCCATTTCACCAAGACCTTTATAACGTTGAATATCAACATTTCCGCCTAATTGCTCAATATAAGCATCTCTTTCTTCATCGGTAAAAGCATCAAAATACTTTTTACCCTTTGCAACTCTGTAAAGTGGTGGTTGCGCTAAATAAATATGTCCTGTTTCAATAAGTTCAGGCATATAACGGAAGAAGAAAGTAAGAAGAAGTGTTCTAATATGGCTACCGTCAACGTCGGCATCGGCCATAATTACAATTTTATCATAACGAAGTTTAGAAATATCAAAGTTTTCAGCAATACCTGTACCGAGTGCTACTACAACAGGAGTTAATTTATCGTTTCCGTAAACCTTATCTACCCTTGCTTTTTCAACGTTAAGCATTTTACCCCAAAGTGGCAAAATTGCTTGATAGGTACTGTTTCTGCCTTCTACTGCGCTACCACCCGCAGAATCTCCTTCGACAATGAAAATTTCAGTTTTTGAAGGGTCATCTGAAATACAGTCTTTTAACTTTTCAGGCATACGGGTTTTTCCGCCTATACCTGCTTTATTTCTTGAAGCATCACGTGCTTTTTGTGCCGCTTCACGCGCATTAGATGCCGCAATAGCCTTATCAATTACAATTTTAGCATCATTTGGATGGTCTTCAAGGAAGTGATACAACTTATCATTTACAATTTCTCTTACAAGTTGACCAATAGAAGTATTACCAAGTTTTGCTTTTGTTTGGCTCTCAAACTGAGCATCGGCAAGTTTTACCGAAATAACAGCAACTAAACCTTCTAAAATATCATCAGCTTTTAAATTGTCGCTTGATTCTTTAATCTTCTTAAAATCGTGCGCATATTTGTTCACAACACGGGTTACAGTTTGGCGGAAAGCTTGTTCGTGGGTACCGCCATCAATAGTGTGTAATGTGTTTGCAAAGGATAATATTCTATTATCGTAAGCAGTAGACCATAAAAGCGCTATTTCAGCGGTACTGTCACCCTTACTACCCGAAAGATATATAACCTCACTATTAAGGCTTTCTTTCTTCATACCGTTTAAAAGATATTCTACATAAGATTTTATACCGCCTTCAAAACAAAGGTCATCTTGCTTTTCAAAGGTTAAAGAATCTTCTCTTTTGTCGGTTAAAATAATTCTAATACCCGCGTTCAAAAATGCTTGTTCACGAAGTCTTGTTAAAAGAGTATCGTAATCATAAGTAGTAGTATCGGTAAAAATTGTAGGGTCTGGTTTAAAGGTAACGGTTGTACCTGTTTCGTTAGTTTCTCCTATAATTTCAAGGTAGGAAACAATATTACCCTTTTCGTAGCGTTGTTTATAAATGTTTTTACCGTCTTTTACTTCAACTTCAAGCCAATTTGAAAGTGCATTAACAACCGAAGCACCAACACCGTGTAAACCGCCCGAAACTTTATATCCGTTTCCGCCGAATTTACCACCTGCGTGTAATATTGTAAATACAACAGTAACAGTTGGAATTCCTTTTTGAGGGTTAATACCAACAGGTATACCACGGCCATTATCTGTAACTCTAATAATTCCGTCATCTAAAATATCAACAGTAATTTTATCGCAATATCCTGCTAATGCTTCATCAATAGAGTTATCAACAATTTCATATACTAAGTGGTGTAAACCGCGCTCACCCGTAGAACCAATATACATACCCGGGCGTTTTCTTACTGCTTCAAGTCCCTCTAATACCTGTATAGAACTTTCGTCATAATTATCAGTAACTTGGGTAGTAATTTCTTTATCCATTAAAAACTTCCTTTCAGTTTTTTTGAATTTTATTTTATGTTAATTCCTGAACGCTTTAAAAGTGTTGAGGAAGAAATTTGGGAAATATAAATTTTACTTTTCTTTTTATTTGAGCAAACAATAAATGATTTTGGTAATTCATAAGAAACATTTATAACATTTTTGTTTTTTTCGGCTAAATTTAAAAATTTTCTTGTGTGTTTAGAAATTGTTGTAGAATCTAAATCAAATATTCCTATAATATCCGCTTCTCTAACAACCGTTTCTTGACCTAAATGAATATACATTACAACTTTCTTCCATTATATATAGTAAATTTTTCGCCTTTTTGTAAACTTTTTAACATAAAATCTTCACAACAAGTTAAAAAAGACTGCATTCCTTTAATATGATTAAGTACAAAATTTTGGCGGTTAACATCTAATTCACTCATCACGTCATCTAATAAAATAACAGGACATTCGCCAATTTCTTTTTTAATAATTTCGGCTTCGGCTAATTTCAAAGCAAGTGCTACACTTCGCTTTTGACCTTGTGAACCAAAACTTCTTAAAGAAATATTATTAATTTTAAAATCTAAATCATCACGATGAGGACCTATTGAAGTTACTCCCGAATACATATCTTCTTTGCGGTTTTTTAATAATTCTTCTCTAAATTTTTCTTCTTTACAAGAACAAATATAATTAACTTCTAATTTTTCTTTTCCTGAAGAAATTCCTTCATATATTAAAGGAAGAAAAGTTTTTAATTTTTCAGTGTATTCTTTTCTTTCTTTAATTATTTTAATTCCTTTTTCAGCAATTTCCTCTTCAAAAACATCAAGCATAATTGAAAGAGTTGAATCAAATTTATATTCTTTAATTATTTTGTTTCGTTGTGTAACTGCTCTAATATAATCTCTTAAAACATTTATATAAGAAGGTTTTAATTGACCTATCGCTATATCTAAAAATTTTCTTCTGGCACTCGGTCCGTCTTTAACTAAACTTAAATCGGTTGGAGAAAAAACAATAGCATTAAAATTTCCCGCTAAAAGTGAAGTTGATTTTAAAGGTTTTTGGTTTAAAATTGCTTTTTTTTGAGAATCAATTATAATTTGAGCCTCGTTCTCAACACCAAAACTTTCAAATTCTAAATCAATTACCGCTTTTTCGGTACCAAATTTAATAAATTCATTATCTTTAGCACCTCTAAAACTTTTAGCACCTGTAAAAAGCCAAATTGATTCAATAATATTAGTTTTTCCTTGCGCATTTTCTCCGCAAATAACATTCATTTCTTCACATGGAATAATATTTATTTCTTCAATATTACGAAAATTTTTACAGGTTAAAGAATTTATCTTCATATTATAACAAATCCTGTATTTTCAAATTCGACTTTGTCGCCTTTTCTTAATTTTTTTCCTCTTAATGTACAAACTTCGCCGTTAACTTTAACTTCGCCTTCTTGTATTACCATTTTTGCGTGACCGCCGGTTACTACCATATCGGCTAATTTCATAGCACTGTCAAGTTTTATATATTCTTCTTTTATTGAAATTTCTTTAAATTCCATTATTTTAACCTCATAGGCATAATCATATATTTAAAGTTATCACTGTCAATAGGATTAATTACAACACCTGAATTTGGTCCGTTAAATAAGATTTCAATATTTTCATCTTCTATTGCTTTTAATGCTTCTAATAAATATCGGCTATTAAGACCAATTTCAAAATTTTCACCCTCTAATTTTGTATTAAAGGTTTCGGTTGCTCTACCCATAGAGGTAGCACATGTAAAAATAACATTTAATTCATTAAAATAACAACGAACAGGGGTTGTAAAAGATTCGCTAATCAAAAGTGAAACACGTTCTATTGTATCAATTAAATCTCTTGTATTAACAACAACTCTTTGCTTGTTTTCTTGAGGAAGAGTTTTTTGGTAATTAACAAAATCGCCCTCTAAAAGTCTTGAAATAAATGTAAAACCATTAATTTTAAAACTAATAAGTCTTTCGGTTGCAAAAATTTCTACATTTTCGGTTTCTTCATCAATAAGTTTTACAACTTCACCCATTGCTCTACCGGTTAAGGTTAATTCTAAATTTTTATTAATATTAACCTTTTCTTTTTTAATTGCAAGACGGTAACCATCAATAGCAACAAATTGTAAAAATCCTTCATTAATAGACATATTAATGCCTGTTAAAATAGGTTTTGCATTTTCGTTTTTTGCAGTAGCAAAAAGAGTTCCTCTTGCCATTTCGGAAATAAGTTTTCCTTCAATAGAAATTACATTATTTTCAGGAACAGAAGGCATTTCAGGAAAATCATTTGCAGCCATACCCATAATATCAAATGTAGCGTCTCCACATTTAATATTGCAATTTAAACGATTATCAGCAGTAATTTGAACTTGTAAACCATTAAGTCTTCTTAAAATGTCAGCAAGAAGTCTTGCATTTATTACAATGTCGCCCTCTTCTTCACATTTAGCGTACATTTCGCTTTTCATACCCATTTCAAGATTGTATGCAGCAAGGGTTAATTTTCCTTGTTCAGCTGAAATTAAAATACCTTCTAATATAGGCATAGAAGTTTTAGCACCAACAACTCTTTGTAATTTTGAAACTGCATCTAAAAGTTTTGCACGTTCACACGAAAAAATCATAATTTTTCCTCCTAAAAAAGTATATAAATAACAGTAATAATAAGTAGTGTTAAAAAGGTGGATAAGTTATGTAAAGCCTTATTACAAAACAAATTTTTGTGTTGATAAAAGAATGGATAAAAAGTGAATAATTTTAAGAAAATTTTTTATCAACATTTGTTTTTTAAAATTTAAGGTTAATTAAGGTTAAAAATGTTGATAACTTAAAATTCACCGGCACCGTCTCTTAAGTTTTTTACAATGTCATCAACAAGTTCTTTTTGATAAGGCTTGTCCTTTAACCATTCTTCAATTTTTTTAACATTATAAATAACAGTTGTATGGTCTTTTCCAAAACATTCGCCAATTTCTTTAAATGAAAGGTCGGTAGTTTCGCGGGAAATATACATAGCAACCTGTCTAGCAAGTGCTAAAGGTGAAGTTTTGCGGTTTGAAAGGATATCACTTTCAGAAACGTTATAAACGCGACCTACTTCGGAAATAATATTTTCAATCTTAATTGGTTCAGGTTTTGAATCAATTACAACATCGCGAATAAAGTTTTGTAAAACCGCCATTGTGGGAATTTTATTTTGAATTTTAATATATGCTTGAAGTTTTTTAACAACACCTTCAAGTTGGCGGGTGTTAACCTTTATTTGTTCAGCAATATAATAAACAAAATTATCTTCAATAGTTATTCCAAACTGTTCGGCTTTTCTTTTAATAATACCGACCCTTGTTTCAAAATCGGGCGGGTTAATGTCCGCCGCAAGACCGCCTTGTAAACGAGAGCGGATTCTTTCATCAAGGGATTTAATATCTTTAATCGGTCTATCAAGAGAAACAATTATTTGTTTATTATTTTGGTAAAGAACGTTAAAGGTGTTAAAGAATTCTTCTTGGGTTTGCTCTTTACCTGCAATAAAGTGAATATCGTCTATAAGTAAAACGTCAACATTACGATATTTATTTCTAAAGTCATCAATAGTGCCAAGTCCTAACTTACCGCCTTGCAAAGCTTGAATAAGTTGGTTGGTAAATTCTTCACCGCGTAAAAATTCAATCTTTTTATAAGGAAAATTACTTTTTATTTGGTTTTTTATTGAAAGCATAAGGTGGGTTTTACCAACGCCGGAAGGACCGTAAATTACAAGCGGGTTATAAATAATGTTTGGGTTGTTTGCAACCGCTAAAGAAGCCGCGTGTGCAAAACGGTTAGTAGCACCAACTATAAAATTTTGGAAGGTAAAGAAATCTTCAAAAGAAAGACCTTCGCTAAAATTTTCCGCATTTTCAATTTCTTCCGTTGCATCTTCGAAAACGAAAATTGGTTTTAAATCTAAACCAACAACAGTTTTTAAAGTAGAAATTAAAAGTTCGGTATAGTTTGTTTCAAGCAATTCGAGAAGATGTTCACTGTTAGCAGCAATTACAAATTCGCCGTTGCTCATACTAACGGGTTTTAAGTCTTTGAAAAAACAATCAAAAGCAACTTTTGAAACAGTTTTTTTACACTCTTCGCAAACCGCACCCCAAATTACATTTAAAGAATTATCCGACAAAGTGAAAACCACCCTTTTGTATAATAAATATAAATATATATAATAATATAATATATATAGCAAGTATAACATATATTTTTTCACTTTTCAACTTTTTTAAGTGGAAAAAAGGGATAAATTTTCAAAAAAGAGGGTAAAAACGAAAAATGTCCGTAAGAACCGACCTTGCAATAGATGTAATAAGCGAAAAATATAATAATTTTCTTCGAAAACAAACAAATTTAGATGAGGTAAAAGTAACCGAAATTACTGCTAAAAAAGATTTTTATGATGGCGAAATTATAAAACCAAAAGGAAAATATATAACAATAGAATTTCCGAATGTTGAAGAATTGGCGGATTTTGAAAATATAAAAAAAGCAATAGAAGAGGCGTTAACAGAACTCGCACCAAGAGAAAGACAAAAAGTGTTTGTGGTGGGGCTTGGAAACGATGAAATAACCGCAGATTCTATAGGACCTATGACCGCCGAAAAGGTTTTAGCAACTCGGCATATAACGGGTGAATTTGCCGAAAATATAGGGCTTAAGGGACTTAAAAGTGTTTCGGTTTTAGCGCCCTCGGTTTTAGGAAAAACGGGCATAGAAACGGGCGAAATTATAAAGGCTGTAGTAGAAAAAACGGCGCCCGATTTAGTGATTTTAATAGATGCTCTCGCGACCAACAACAAAGAAAGACTTTTTAAAAATTTTCAAATAACAAACACGGGCATAACACCGGGTTCAGGGGTTAAAAATTCGCGAAAAGAGATAAGCGAAAAAACCTTAAATACAAAGGTTTTGGCAATAGGAATTCCTACAGTAGTAGAGAGCGAAAATTTAATATTAACACCAAAAGATGCCGATATATTAAACAAGCGTTTAAGCGAGATTTTAAGCGAAAGTTTAAACCTTTTTTTGCAACCTGAAATTGAAAGAGAAATTATTTTAAACTTGGTATAAAAAAAGAAAAAACCGCATAAATTTTTTATGCGGAGGTGAGCGCAAAAATGTACCAAAAAGGCGGATATTTTAGGTATTTTACTGCCTGTTTAATATGTTTTTCTTTGCTTTTTTATAACTTTTATTTAACGGTAAATTCAAGTTCCAAAAAAGAAGAAATAGAGCTTGTTTTTAACGATAATTTTTCCGTTTTTTCCAATGAGGAAGAAGAAAAAGAGGAACAAAACGAAACGGTTTTAAAAAGTGAACCACCCGCCGAAACCCCAAAAACTGAAAGCGTAGTAACAACTACAACAGGAGCGGTAAAGGGCAAAATTTTAAGCCAATATATTTCCCCTTATAACGCCTCGCTTTCGTATAATCACACCTATGTTAAGAATAGCACTCCTTTGAAAATAGATGTAAAAGAACTTTTAAACGGGAGTTTAAAGTTTAAAATGCAAAAAAATTCTTCGCCCGAGGTGCTTATTCTTCACACCCACACTACCGAGTGTTTTATGGAAACAAATGACGATTTTTACACCGCCGAAACACTTTCGCGAAACACTGATAATAATAAAAATATGGCAAAAATAGGCGAAACTGTTGCGCAAAAACTAAACGAGGCGGGAATAAAAACGTTGCACGATAAAACACAGCACGACTACCCCGAATATACCGGCAGTTATTCCCGCGCGGCTAAAACTATAAACTCTTATCTTAAAAAATACCCAAGCATAAAGGTGGTTATCGACCTTCATCGCGATTCGGTAACTTCGGGGAACGATAAGGTCAAACTCGTAACCGAAATAAACGGCAAAAAAGCGGCTCAGGTAATGCTTGTAATGGGTTCGCAAAGCGGAACGGTAACCAACTATCCTAACTGGAAAGAAAACCTTAAATTAGCGCTAAAACTGCAACAAACAATGGAAATAAAGTATCCAACCCTTGCAAGACCATTAATGTTAATGTCTAAAAGTTATAATCAACCGCTCTCGAGCGGCGCTGTGCTTATAGAAATCGGGACCGATGCCAATACTTTAAGTGAAGCGCTTTACTCGGCAGAACTTGTAGGAGACAGTTTGGCAAGTTTATTAAATACACTTAATTAGGAGTTAAAATGAGCGATTTTTTTAGAAAAATGTATCTTTCTATGGTAATAAGTTCTTGTATTGTGTTCGGAATAGCCGCAATTTGCGTTTCTTATAGCCATATTCGGCGTATTGGCTTCGGCGAATATAGAAACGCGTTAGAGGTAACAAGCGAAGAAATAAGGCTATTTGATTACACGATAAAATATAAATAAAAAAAGCGTCCATCGGACGCCTTTTTTATTATTAATTTTTAATTATTTTCTCTTCTATCGCTTTTGCAGCGGCTAAAAGGTAATCTGCGTTAAAGTTTTCAAAATCGCCGTTATCAACTAATTCGGCGAGTGATACGTCTATTGGCATTTTGCCGAGTAAATCAACGCCTATTTCTTTTGCAATACTTTCACTGCCGTTACCAAAAATTTTAAACTCTTTTTTGCAGTCAGGGCAAACAACATAACTCATATTTTCAACGATACCCAAAACAGGAATTTTCATAAGGTCAGCCATGTTATAAGCCTTTTTAACAATCAATGAAACCAAGTCTTGCGGTGAAGTTACAATAACCGCGCCGTCAAGTGGGAGAGATTGGAAAACGGTTAGCGGAACATCGCCGGTTCCTGGTGGGCAGTCAACGAACAAAAAGTCAAGGTCGCCCCAAACAACATCGTGCCAAAACTGTTTAACCGCACCCGCAATAACAGGTCCGCGCCAAATAACAGGAGCATCGGTTTCAGGTAAAAGAAGGTTTATAGACATAATTTTAATGCCACCTTTTGTTTCGGCTGGCATAATTCCTATTTCGGTTTGGTAAGCGCGGGAGTTAATACCAAAAGTTTTTGGGATTGAAGGGCCTGTAATGTCGGCGTCTAAAATACCAACCTTGTAACCCATACGGCTCATAAGCACCGCAAGCATAGAGGTAACCATTGATTTACCAACGCCACCTTTACCGCTTACAACACCGATTACGTGTTTAATATTATTAAATTCGCCGGTAGGCTCTAAAAGGCTTTTAGGGTCGCGGGAAGAACAGTTTTCTGAGCAAGAACCGCAGTTTCCTGAACAACCTTGTGGTTTTTCTTGAGACATTTTAAAACTTTCCTTTCAATTAAATTCGATCAATTAATAATATTATACCTCGCAAAACAAAAAAATCAAGGGTGTGTACCCTTGATTTTTTGTTGTATAAAGAAAACCACGCAATAGTCGCGCGGTTTAAAAAAGATTGGATGAAAAAAGTATAGAAATAGAGTTATTGTATTGTCGCTCATGCCGCGACGGGCACGCCCTTTCTTATGTAGGCGAAAAGAAAGGGCGGAAAGATTCGCCTAAGGGGGAATTTCGATTTCCCCCTTAGGTGACGAAAATTAATTTACATAAAAAAGCCGCCAAAGAGTGAAAACTGCGTTTTCAATTTGGCGGCAAGTTTTGAATGTTTTGTGGTTTCTACGCTGTCACCATAACCCCCATAAACGACAAGGGCTTCGCCCTTGAGCATAACCTGTATAGTTTAGAGATTTAAAATGAAAAAATTTTGTTATTTGAGGAATCTTTATCCGCAAAATTTGGTGGTTATCTTTTTAGTGCAGTCGTTTGGCGAATATTCCCACTCGGAAATGTTGTTGCCTTTATAAAAATATTTAATTTCGGGCGAATAAGAAGAATTAAAACTGTCAATAATAATAAGTTTAACCTTCATTTTGTTTTGCAAAATGCTTTTAATATAAACACTTGCTTGTTGCCCGACAAAAACATTTTCTTTTGGTTCGGCAAGACCCGCAAGGTTGGGGGTAATTTCAACGAAAATACCGTAACTTTCAACACTTCTTACAACACCCGTAACCGTTTGCCCAGCCGAAAACAAAACAGCATTTTCTTCCCAAGTGCCAAGTAGTTCTTTGTGGGAAAGAGTTATTTTTCCGTCATCGGCAATACTTTTAATTACCGCTTTAATTTTGTCGCCAACAAAAAAGCGGTCTTTTGGGTGGGAAATGCGCGACACTGAAATAGCATCAATCGGCAAAAGCGCAATATTACCGCAACCTATATCGCAAAAAGCACCAAACGACTCTAAATGGGTGATTTTTGCATCAATAATATCACCTGTTTTATATGTGTTTAAAATATAATCCTTGCAAATTAGTTGTGCTTTTTTACGCGAAAGCAACGCGTAAGGTTTGCCATCGGAATCGGCAGTAATTGACTCTATAACAAAGCAAACGGGTCTTCCAACGCGAGAGATAAGCGCAATATCGCGAGTGTAACCTTCGGCAATACCGATAGCCCCCTCGGTTCTTGGTATTACCCCCTTCATACACCCTAAATTTACAATTAAATTGTGTTCACTGTCACACATAATCACCGGCGCTTCCAAAACCGCGTTTCTAACCTGTGCATCGGCAAGTAAAGCGGGGGACAGCATACTTCTTTTATTTTCGGGAAGCAAGTAAGTCATTCCCTCGGGTAAAAACTCATTCATTATTTTATCACCTTTCTTTTTTACAGCTTCTAAAAAAATTATATTCTATAAAGCTTAAAAAAATGATAGAATTGTGTCCGAAAATTAAAAAAATTTTAAAAAAAAGAGCGACCACAGGTCGCCCGTTTTTTTAAAATTATGAATTGCCTTACGGCATGAATAAAAACTGCGTTTTATGAATTGCGCAAATGCACATGATTTGTACTTCGTACATAAAAGGCAATTCAATTAATGGAGCGTTAGCGAGAAATCATGCAAAGCAAATCATGGCGGTTTACCGCCAAATCATTATTTTGTTTTTGCTTCGCAGTAGATACAGCGGTAAACTTTATTTTCGCGGTCGTAAAGTTTTGAAATGTGGGGTAATTCTTGTTCGGTTGTGGTTATGCAACGCGGATTTTTACAAAAAACTACATTTGTCAACTTTTCGGGTAGAGCGATTGTTTTTTTCTCAACAAGTTTGCCGTCTTTAATAACGTTAACCGTAACATCAGGGTCAACATAACCTAAAATATCGGTGTTTATTTCAAGTTCGGCATCAATTTTAATAATGTCCTTTTTGCCCATTTTTTTGCTAACTACATTTTTAATAAAAGCTACAGGACAATCAAGTTCATCAAGTTTTAAAAGGCGGAAAATTTCGGTGCCTTTTCCTGCGGTAATATGGTCGATAACAAAGCCGTTTTTAATTGAATCTATATGCATATTACTCCACCTCCAAAAGTTTTAAAATTAACGCCATTCTCATATATTTGCCGTTGAGCACCTGCTTAAAGTAACAAGCGCGAGGGTCGTTATCAATCGCAACGCTTATTTCGTTTACACGCGGTAGCGGGTGAAGAATAGCAAGGTCTTTTTTCGCATTTTCAAGTTTTTCAGGGGTAAGAATATAACTATCGCGAAGTCTTAAATATTCTTCCTCGTTAAAGAAGCGTTCGCCTTGAACACGAGTCATATAAAGAATGTCGAGATTCGGCATAACTTCTTCTAAATCGGTGGTTTCTACAACCTCAAAATTATCTTTTACAAGTGAATCTTTAATATAACTTGGCAAACGGAGTTCGTTAGGTGAAATAAGTATAAATTTTACATTTTTATAGCGGCGCAAAGCGGTTATAAGCGAGTGCACAGTTCTGCCAAATTTAAGGTCTCCGCAAAAACCAACGGTAAGGTTATCAAAACCGCCCTTTTCGCGCTTAATTGTAAGTAAATCGGCTAAAGTTTGGGTTGGGTGATTGTGACCGCCGTCCCCCGCGTTAATAACAGGGATAGTAGCATTCATAGAGGCTACTAAAGGTGCGCCTTCTTTAGGGTGGCGCATAGCGATAATATCAGCATAGCAAGAAATAACCTTTGCAGTGTCGGCAACACTTTCACCCTTTGAAGCTGAAGAACTTTGCGCAGCAGAGAAACCAAGGCATACACCGCCGAGTTCGTACATAGCCGCTTCAAAACTAAGTCTTGTACGGGTTGAAGGCTCGAAAAACAAGGTTGCTAACTTCTTGCCTTCGCATTTGTGGGCATATTTTTGCGGATTTTCAATAATATCGGTTGCGGTATTAAGTAATCCGTCAATTTCCTCAACCGAAAGTTCAGCAATATCAATTAAACTTCTCATAAAACCCTCCAAAATTATTCTTTAGCGCCGTTAATTGCAAGGTAGTTTTTAATTCTTTCAACATTTTCGCGGTTTTTCTCGTCTTCTTCGAGGTATTCAATAATATCGTAAACATCAACAACCGAATATACAGGGAAGCCGTATTCTTCGCCAACTTCAGCCATAGCGCTCTTTTCGGTTTTGCCTTTTTCCTTGCGGTCTACCATAACGAAAACAGCCGAAACCTTGGTGTCTTTGAGTGAAGAAAGGATTGACATACTTTCTCTAATAGCGGTACCCGCGGTTATAACATCTTCAACAATTACAATTTCTTGCGTTTCTTGTGGTTTGTAGCCTACAAACACACCGCCTTCGCCGTGGTCTTTTTCTTCCTTGCGGTTAAAGAAGAAAGGAACGTCGAGTCCGTTTTTAGCAAGTGCTACTGCTACTGATACTGCAATCGGAATACCCTTGTAAGCAGGGCCGTAAAGAACAGTTTTTTTGTTGCCGATTTTTTCAAAATATGCTTTAGCGTAAAATTCGCCTAATTTACAAATTTGTTCGCCTGTTTTAATATCACCTGCGTTTATAAAATAAGGAATTTTTCTACCTGATTTAGCGGTAAAATCACCAAATTTTAAAACACCGGCACCTTCTAAAAACTGTATAAACTCTCTTTTATAACTTTCCATTTTTATTCTCCTTTAATTACGCATTACGCATTGTTTACCCAATAAATTCTTCACAACATCTTTCATAAGCGGCTACAGGGTCGGCAGCGGCTGTAATCGGTCTGCCTACTACTATGTAGTCACTGCCGATTTTTTTAGCTTCGGCAGGTGTCATAACTCTCTTTTGGTCGCCAATATCGCCGTCAGCAAAGCGAACACCAGGTGTTACTGTTAAGAATTTTTCACCGCAAGTATCGTGTACTTTACCTGCTTCTAACGGTGAGCAAACAACACCGTCAAGCCCTGCGATTTTAGCGTTGTTAGCGTAGTGCATAACAACCTTGTCAATAGGCTCACGAATTAGAAGGTCGTTTTCCATTCTTTCTTGGTCGGTACTTGTTAATTGGGTAACCGCAATTAAAAGCGGTCTTGTACCGTCTTCACGGGTAAGACCTTCTAAAGCGCCTTCCATCATAGAAATTGTACCTGCGGCGTGTAAATTGGTCATATCAACGTCGAGTCGTGATAAAACAGCCATAGATTTTTTAACTGTGTTTGGAATATCGTGAAGTTTAAGGTCTAAAAAGATTTTATGACCTCTTGCCTTAATTTCTTTTACAATTTCGGGACCTTCAGCATAGAAAAGTTCCATACCAATTTTAACAAAAGGCTTTTTGCCTGTAAATTTATCTAAAAATTCGAGAGTTGCCTCTTTACTTGCAAAGTCACAAGCAATAATTACGTCCTTACCCATTATGAGCGCCTCCTATAATATCCTTTAAATTTTCTATTCCGTATTTTTCCATTGTTTTTGGAAGTTTATTTATAATTTTAAGACAAGCATACGGGTCTACAAGGTTTGCAGCGCCAACTTGCACTGCGGTAGCACCCGCAAGCATCATTTCAATAACATCTTCAGCGGTGGAAATACCACCCATACCAATTATTGGTATTTTAACTGCATCATAAACCTGATAAACCATTCTAAGTGCCACAGGCTTTATAGCAGGGCCCGAAAAACCACCCATTTTGTTAGCCAAAATAGGTTTTTTGGTCTTAAGATTTATGCGCATACCAAGTAATGTGTTAATAAGGCTAACGCCGTCTGCACCCTCGCTTTCGCAAGCCTTTGCAATTTCAGTAATGTCAGTAACATTTGGGGATAATTTTATAATTACCGGTTTGTTAGTTACTTTTTTAACTGCTTTTGTAACTTCGGCAGCATTTTTAGCGTTAGTACCGAAAGCCAAACCGCCGCCGTGAACATTAGGGCAAGAAATATTAACTTCGAACCAACCGATTTGTTCCTCACTGTCTAATTTTTCGCAAGTGTAAGCGTAATCTTCAATAGAAAATCCGCTAACATTTGCCATAACAGGCTTACTAAAAACTTGTTTTAATTTCGGGAGTTCTTCCGCAATAACACGCTCTACACCCGGATTTTGAAGACCAACTGAATTTAGCATACCGCTCTCACACTCGGCAATACGAGGGGTTGGGTTGCCAAAACGTTCGTCACGGGTAGTACCTTTAAAAGAAAAAGTGCCTAAGCGGTTAATATCATAAAGATTAGCAAATTCGTAACCAAAGCCAAAGGTTCCGCTTGCGGGTATTATTGGGTTATCAAGTGTAATTGAACATAAATCTACCTTGGTGTTTACCATATAATCTCCTCCCTATAAAGAACAGGACCATCTTTACAAATGCGTTTGTTTCCGTACTTTGTTTTGCAGCTGCAACCCATACAAGCACCAAAACCGCAACCCATTCTTTCTTCAAAACTATACTGACCGCTTGTTTTTGCAACACTTTCGATTGCTTTAAACATTGGCATAGGTCCGCAGGTGAAGAAATAGGTGTAATCAATATCCATAGCGTTTGTTACAAAGCCTTTTACACCGTAAGAGCCATCAACTGTAGTAACAATTACCTCGGCGCCAAGTGCTTTAAAGGCATCTTCATAAAAAACTTCCGATTTTGTGTTAAAGCCTAAAATAACGGTTGGTTTTGCACCTTGTTTTATAAGTTCTTTGCAAAGGTTATAAAGTGGCGGAATACCAACACCGCCGCCTATAAGCAAAGGCTTTTCGCCGCTTTTTTCGGGGTTAAAGCCGTTGCCAAGACCAACAAGAACATCTAATTCCTCGCCTTGTGTCATTTTTGACATTTGTTCAGTACCAACGCCTACTACCTTATATATAATTGTGATGGTTTTATCGTCAAAATCGCACACAGAAATAGGTCGGCGCAAATATTTGCCCTCAAGTTGTATATTTACAAACTGTCCGGGGGCTATAAGGGCGCTTGTATCGCCCTCTAAAACCATTCTAAAAACACCGGGGGCTAAATTAAAGTTGTATAAAACTTTATAAATTCCTTGTGTCAAAGCAATTCGTTCCTTTCTAAAAGGTTTTAAGCATCAATAGTAGAAATTGTGAGAGTTGTTTCTTCTAAAACATCTAATAAAACGCGAACGGTATCAAGTGCTGTGAAAATAGTAACGTTATTTTCGGTAGCAAATTTGCGGATAACCGAGCCATCGTTAGCGTTTCCTCTTGCTGAAATATCACTTGTGTTAATTACATAAGCGATATGACCTTGGCGAAGTGCATCGAAAATTTCTTCACTGTCTTCACTTATTTTCTTTAAAATACGGGTGTTTATACCATTTTTCTTTAAGAATTTTGCAGTACCAACAGTTGCTTCAATATTAAAGCCTAAGTTGTAGAAACGGCGGATTAAAGGAAGCGCTTCTTCCTTATCTTTGTCGGCGATTGTAGCAAAAACAGTACCGTAGTTTTGTAACTTCATACCCGAAGCTTGTAAAGCCTTGTAAAGTGCGCGGGTTAAGGTATCGTCATATCCGATTGCTTCACCTGTTGACTTCATTTCAGGGGATAAATAAGCATCAAGACCGCGGATTTTGTTAAATGAGAACACAGGAACTTTTACGTACCAACGTTTCTTTTCAACAGGATAAAGGTCAAAAATACCTTGTTCTTTAAGTGATTTACCTAAAATAACCTCGGTTGCAATATCGGCAAGGCTGTAACCTGTTGATTTTGAAAGGAAAGGTACAGTTCTTGAAGAACGTGGGTTAACCTCAATAATAAATACATTTTCGTTTTCATCAACGATAAACTGAATGTTGTAAAGACCTACAATGCCAATACCAAGACCTAATTTCTTAGCGTATTGCAAAATAGTGCCTTTAACCTTATCGGAAATACTGAAAGTAGGATAAACGCTTATACTGTCGCCCGAGTGTACGCCTGTTCTTTCAACAAGTTCCATAATACCTGGGATAAATACATCGTGACCGTCGCAAATAGCGTCAACCTCAACTTCTTTACCTTGAATGTATTTATCAACTAAAACAGGGCGGTCTTCATCAATTTCAACCGCAGTTTTAAGATAGTGGCGAAGTTGGTTTTCGTCAGCAACGATTTGCATCGCTCTACCGCCTAATACGAACGAAGGGCGAACGAGTACAGGATAACCAATTTCGGCAGCAGCCTTAATACCATCTTCAATATTGGTAACTGCTTGACCTTTTGGTTGTGGAATATTAAGTTCGTGAAGAATTTTTTCGAAACTGTCGCGGTTTTCGGCTCTTTCAATAGCATCACAGTCGGTACCGATAATTTTAACACCGCGGTCGCGAAGAGGTTCAGCAAGATTAATCGCGGTTTGACCGCCAAGAGAAGCGATAACACCTTCAGGTTTTTCAAACTCAATAATGTTCATAACATCTTCAGGAGTTAAAGGTTCAAAGTAAAGTTTATCGGCGGTTGTGTAGTCGGTCGAAACGGTTTCGGGGTTGTTATTTATAATAATTGCCTCGTAACCTGAATTTTTGATTGTTGTAACGGCGTGAACTGTTGAATAGTCAAACTCAACACCTTGACCGATACGGATAGGACCTGCGCCTAAAACTACGATTTTCTTCTTATCGGTTAAAATTGATGCATTTTCATCGTGGTAAGAAGAATAGAAATAAGGGATATATGCGTTTGTGTGGCAGGTGTCAACCATTTTGTATACAGGGAAAAGGTTGTTTTGCTTTCTAAAGTTGTAAACATCTAATTCGTTACATTCCCACATTCTTGCAACATATTTATCAGAAAAGCCCATTTTCTTTGCTTCTTTAAGAACTTCAAAGTTGTTTGGATTTTCTTTAAGGGTTCTTTCCATATCAATAATGCGCTTAACAGCTTCAAGGAAGAACGCAGTAATTTTTGTTATATTGTGAATTTCTTCAACTGTTGTACCTCTGTAAAGAAGTTCGGCAATAGCGAAAAGATTATCATCTCTAAATTCGGAAATATAATCGATAAGTTCTTTATCGGTCATATTGTCGAACTTTTTGTGATAAAGGTGATTAATACCGATTTCCAAAGAACGAATACCTTTAAGTAAACTTTCTTCTAAAGTAGTACCGATACCCATAACTTCGCCTGTCGCTTTCATTTGTGTACCAAGCATATTAGAAGCGGTTGTGAATTTATCGAATGGGAAGCGAGGGAATTTGGTTATAACATAATCAAGTCTTGGTTCAAATGCGGCAGTTGTGTTTGCAATAGCGATTTCGTTTAAGGTCATACCAACTGCAATTTTAGCAGTAACACGCGCAATAGGGTAACCACTTGCTTTTGAAGCCAAAGCGGAAGAACGTGAAACACGTGGGTTCACTTCTATAAGATAGTATTCACTGCTATTTGGGTTAAGAGCAAATTGAACGTTACAGCCGCCCTCGATTTTCAACTCTTTAATGAGTTTGATAGCGCTATCGTTAAGCATTTTAAGGTCGTGGTCGTTAAGTGTCATAATAGGAGCTACAACGATAGAGTCACCGGTGTGAACACCAACAGGGTCGATGTTTTCCATACCGCAAATGGTAATAGCGTTGTCTTCACCATCGCGCATAACTTCAAACTCGATTTCTTTATAACCTTTAACGCTCTTTTCAATAAGAACTTGGTGAACAGGGGAAAGTTTAAATGCGTTTGCGCCAATTTCGCGTAATTCTTCTTCGTTATTAGCAAAACCGCCGCCTGTACCGCCTAATGTGAATGCAGGGCGAAGTACAACAGGGTAACCGATTTTTTCGGCTGCTTTCTTTGCTTCTTCAATGTTGTATGTGATTTCGGAAGGAATTGTGGGTTCGCCAATAGATTGGCACAACTCTTTAAACATTTCGCGGTCTTCAGCGCGTTCAATACTTTCGCTGCTTGTACCTAAAAGTTCAACGCCGCATTCTTTTAAAACGCCTTTTTTCTCAAGTTGCATAGCAAGGTTAAGACCTGTTTGACCGCCGATACCTGGCACTATAGCGTCAGGACGTTCGTAACGAATAACTTTAGCCACAAATTCCAAGGTAAGAGGCTCCATATAAACCTTGTCGGCAATAGTTGTGTCGGTCATAATGGTAGCAGGGTTAGAGTTGCAAAGCACAACCTCGTAACCCTCTTCTTTAAGTGCTAAACAAGCCTGTGTACCTGCATAGTCAAATTCAGCGGCTTGGCCGATAACAATAGGACCTGAACCGATAATTAAAACCTTTTTAATGTCTTTTCTCTTTGCCATTTTTATTTACTCCTTTACATATACAACATTTTCATTCATAACCGTAAGTTTGCATTCACCAAAAAGGGTTAAATCTTTAAAAGGTGTAGCTTTTCCTAAACTTAAAAAGTCTTTAGGGTCTACGGTAAATTTTTTATCTAAATCCCAAACGGTAAATCCACTGTCTTTAATACCAAACCGTTTTCTCGGGTTTATAGCCATAAGTTCAATAAGTTTTTCAAGTGTAATTATATTGGTTTTAACAAGGTGGGTATACATTGCGGGGAAAGCAGTTTCAATTCCCACAACACCCATTAAACTTTTGTCGAGGCCCTTTGACTTTTCTTCGGCACTATGTGGCGCGTGGTCGGTCGCAATCATATCAATAGTGCCGTCCTTAATGCCTTCGATTAAAGCAAGTCTATCTTCTTCGCTTCTGATTGGCGGGTTCATTTTAAAACGCCCGTCTTCTTGTAAATCCATATCGTTAAAAATAAGATAATGGGGAGCGGTTTCGCAGGTAACGTTTACCCCCTTGGCTTTTGCTTTTCTTATTAGTTCAACACTTTCTTTACAAGAAATGTGGCAAACGTGGTAAGCACAGCCGGTGGCGTTTGCAAGTTCTAAGTCGCGCTTTATAGGACCCCATTCACTTTCAGAGCAAATACCTTTATGATTATGAAGTTTTGCGTATTCGCCATCGTGAATATATCCGCCGTTTAAAAGGCTGTTGTCTTCACAGTGGGCAACAATCATTTTGCCCAAAGCCTTGGCTTTTAGCATGGCCTTTTTCATAAGTTCTTCTGTTTGAACACCTCTGCCATCGTCCGAAAAAGCAATCGCTTCTGAAAGGGTTTCAAAATCACTTAAAACTTCGCCTTTTTGACCTATTGTAATCGAGGCGTAAGGGTGAACGTTTATAACGGCGCTTTTTTCTATAATGCCGAGTTGTTTTTGTAAATTTTCTTTACTGTCGGGCACGGGGTTTAGGTTTGGCATAGAGCATACATCGGTATATCCGCCCTTTGCACTCGCCTTAGTTCCGCTCTCAATAGTTTCTTTATATGAAAAACCCGGCTCACGCAAATGCACATGCACATCGCAAAAAGCCGGAAAAACAAAACAATTATCACCAATAGAAATAGTATCCTTTGAATCAAAGGAAAAATTTTTCAAAACAAATGAACCGTTTTCATAAACAAAAGCATTTTTTAGTGTGTTTTTCATAACTTTTCCCTCCAAACAAAACACCTTGCCGATCCGACAAGGTGAAATTTAAGCAAAACAAAACAACATAACCCCTTGGGGCTAAAGCGGTTTTTTAAAACTGTATTCAATCTTGTCGGCGTCACAGCACCGAATTTAAAGATTATTATTTTTATATATTTTATCACCTTATATATATATTGTCAAGGAAATTACAATATAAAATAAAAAATTTTTTAAAATATTAAATTCAATTTGTAAATTTGTGCGTTTTGTGTTACAATGAACACAAAATATGTTTTAAGGAGAAATGTAAGTGTCATTTCCGCTTGATAAAATTAGAAATTTTTGTATAGTAGCCCATATTGACCACGGTAAGTCGACCTTGGCGGACCGCCTTTTAGAGCATACCCAGTCGGTAGCCGAGCGCGATATGGAAGAACAAATTCTTGATAGTATGGATTTAGAGCGTGAGCGCGGTATTACCATTAAAGCCCACGCTGTTACTCTTTATTATGATGCCAAAGATGGCGAAAGATATGAATTAAACTTGATTGACACCCCCGGCCACGTTGACTTTAACTATGAAGTTTCACGTTCACTTGCCGCTTGTGAGGGTGCGGTGCTTGTTGTTGACGCTTCTCAAGGTATTGAAGCGCAAACTTTGGCAAATACTTATTTAGCAGTAGACCACGGGCTTGAAATTTTGCCTGTTGTAAATAAGATAGACCTTCCCTCTGCCGACCCTGAACGTATAAAGGCGGAAATTGAAGATGTTATTGGTATTCCGGCTGATAATGCGCCTTTAATTTCGGCAAAAACAGGTGTAAATATTGAAGAAGTTTTAGAAAAAATCGTAACCGAAATTCCTGCGCCAAAAGGTGACAGTAACGCTCCCCTTTCAGCACTTATTTTCGACTCTTATTACGATGCTTACAAGGGTGTTATTGTTTATTTCCGCGTTATGAGCGGTAAAATTACTAAAAATGATACCGTTAAAATGATGGCTACAAACGCCACCTTTGATATTGTAGAATTAGGTCGAAAAAGAGCAACTTCGTTAGAGCCTTGCGATGTTTTAGAGGTTGGTGAAGTTGGTTATTTGGCGGCTTCAATTAAAACTGTAAGTGAAGCGCGTGTGGGCGATACTATAACCCTTGCGGCAAACCCCGTTGAAAAGGCGTTGCCTGGGTATAGAAAGGTAAATCCCGTTGTTTTCTGCGGTATTTATCCTGCCGATGGTGCGAAATATCCCGATTTAAGAGAAGCGCTTGAAAAGTTGCAACTTAACGATGCTTCGCTCCTTTTTGAACCTGAAAGTTCCACTGCGCTAGGCTTTGGTTTCCGTTGCGGATTTTTGGGACTTTTGCATATGGAAATTATTCAAGAACGCCTTGAAAGAGAATATAATTTAGACCTTGTAACAACTGCGCCAAGCGTTGAATACAAGTTTGTTTTGGCTACGGGTGAAACTGTTACTGTGGACAACCCCACAAACTACCCCGACCCTGCAATTATTGTGGACGCTATGGAGCCTGTTGCTGATGTTCACATTTATTCACCAAGTGATTATGTTGGAACAATTATGCAACTTTGTGAAGAGCGCCGCGGTGTTTATACCGATATGAAATATATGGGCGACCGTGTGGATATTCACTATATTTTGCCTATGGGTGAAATTGTTTACGACTTTTTTGATGCTTTAAAATCGCGCACAAAAGGTTATGCGAGTTACGATTACGAAATGAAAGGCTACGAAAAGAGTAAACTTGTTAAACTTGATGTTTTACTTGCGGGTGATAATGTTGACGCCCTTTCGTTTATAGTTCATAGTGATAATTCTTACAATAGAGCGCGTAAAATCGCCGAAAAGTTAAAGGAATTTATTCCTCGCCAACTTTTCGAAGTGCCGGTTCAAGTTGCGGTTTCGGGCAAGGTTATTGCGCGTGAAACTGTTAAGGCTATGAGAAAAGACGTACTTGCTAAATGCTACGGCGGTGATATTACCCGTAAAAAGAAACTTCTTGAAAAGCAAAAAGAAGGTAAAAAACGTATGCGTCGTTTAGGAAATGTTGAGGTTCCGCAAGAAGCATTTATGGCGGTACTTAAACTTGATGAATAGAGGGTTTTTATGAGTAGAAAATCTGCAAGAAGAAGAGCAATTATTCGCCGAAGAATATTTTTAAGCGTTGTAGCGCTTGTGTTGGCACTGGTTATAATGGCAATAGTTTTTGTTGTAAAAAATGCAACAAAAAAGCCTAAAAAAGAGCAAGAAAATAGCAGTTCGAGTTCCAACATTTCAAGCAGTTCTAACGGTTCTTCAAATGTAAGTTCAAAAGAAGAAAGTAAGCCGAAATATGTAACTTTAGGGGAATATAAGTTAGATGCAACATATACCGAATTGTTACTTGTAAACGATAAAAATCCTCTCCCTGAAAATTACAAAGGTAATCTTGTAACAATTCCGCAAAAATATATAAAAGGTGAACTAAACCAAATTGATAAAAATGTTTGGCCTTATTTACAAGCTATGTTTGATAACGCGCGAAAAGAAGGAATTGACATTGGTTGTTGGTCGCCTTACCGTTCTTACGCTACTCAAAAGTGGCTATTCCAAAGAAAAATTAGCAATTTAATTTCCACGGGCACACCCGAAAGCGAGGCTGAAGCAAAGGCAGCAACAGTAGTAGCAAGACCTGGGACTAGCGAACACCAAACAGGTTTGGCGCTTGATATAAACTCGGCTTCAAGCAGTTTTGCAAAAACGGATGCTTACAAATGGCTTTGCGAAAATGCCGAAGATTATGGTTTTGTGCAAAGATATACCGCCGAAAAGCAAAGTAAAACGGGCATTATTCCTGAATCTTGGCATTGGCGATTTGTTGGTATAAACGCTGCTAAAGAAATGAATGAATTGGATTACTGTTTGGAAGAATATGTAGCGTATAAAAACAAATAATTTTTAAAAAGGCTTACTTAGCAGAGTGAGCCTTTTTGTTTAAAAGCAACAAAAAAACGCCTTCTTAACTGTGATATATTACAATAGAAAATATTGTAATATTGTGGTATAATTTATTAAAATCTTTTATTTGGGAGAGAAAGTTATGAAAAAAATTATTTCTGTTTTAGTAGCAGTAGTTTTAGTGTTTTCACTTTGTGCAATGCCGATTTCTGCCGCTACAGATAAAAGCGAATGGAAAAAAATGTCCGGTCCTGGTAAAATTGAATTAAACGAACAAGGCGTAAAATGTGTTTTTGATGTAGGTTTAACCTTTTTTAAATACACAAAACAAATGATTAATGTTAAAAACTTTACCTGCACATTTATTCCGCATTTCAATGAAAGCAGCAGTGCATATTTCGGAATTACATTGAATGCTTCTAAAAATTATGCAGGTACCGGTACGCAAGGTTTGTTCTTGCTTATCAGAGTTTATCAACAAGGTACAGTTAACGTTGAAGGTCAAATTTTGCACCAAGATCCATCATCCGCTAACCTTACTGATCCAAAATCTACAAACATACAAGTCGATACAACAAAACCTCTTGTTCTTAAGGGTGTTGATAACGGAAATGGTACATATACCGTAAGTTTTGAAGGCGGCACAGGTGAATATACTTTTGAAATTCCTGAAAACTTCCAATTCACTGAAGATGCTAACGGTGAAGGTTACTTCTCATTTGGCGGTACTATGAACATTGGCGAGGAAGACGATCAACGTGGAATGACTGTTGTTTCAGTTAATGGTATTGATTTATCAGGTAACCAACCTGAGCCTGAAAGTTCAAGCAAACCAACCTCAAACGGTTCTGATAGTGCAACCGATGATGGAAGTAGTATAATTGGCGGCGATAGTGATATTATTGGTGCCGATAATACAACAACTGATACTGATGGTAACGAGACCGAAGAAGCTTCAAATTCTGCATTAATAATTGTTATTGTTGTTTGTGGTGTTCTTGTTTTAGGCGCAGTTGCTGCGGTTGTTGTTATTGCGATTAAGAAAAAATCTGCTGCAAAAGAAACAGCGGAAGAAACTGTAGAAAAAACTGAAGAATAATTAAATATTTTTTATTAAGCGCCAACCAAGGTGTTGGCGCTTAATTTTTGGGCGTTTTACTTAAAATATTAATTCTTAATTATAAAAAATAACGATTGTGAAATTTAATATTTTGTGTTATAATGTTATAAATACTTGTATAAAAGATATTGTTATTTGGTATGTGAACTACAATTATTTTAAAAAAGAAAAATAAAATTTAATTAAGGGAGGAAAAATTTTATGTTTAAAAAGGTGACAAAAATTTTGTTTGTAGTTGTTCTTGTAGCAACAATGTTTTTGATGAGTGCTTCGGCAATGGCTGTAGCAACAGGTGTGACCGAACAACCAACAAACACAATGAAAACAAACGGTAATGGCGGTAAAACAGATGTAGGTACTTGGTTTATAACCTACAATAACGAAAAAATGTGGGCAGATAATTTCGGCTCAAAATTCCCTATTAACTATCGCGCCTTATTACCTAACGGTAAATACGGAATACACGATAGTGCAAATGTTGAACTTATTGACTTTTTAATTAAGGAACTCGCAGATGCAAAAATTGACTTTATAATTTTTGATGAAACCAATGGCGGTTTCACTGAAAAATTGCCTTATGGTTGGCTTGGCGGCGATGATGGTAAAGGTAACCGCTATATTGTTGATAACGCAAAGCTCACCTGTGAAAGAATTGCAAAATGGAATAAAAATAACGATTGGCAAATTCGTTATGCAATGGCTATAGGTACTTACGATCAAATTTGTCAAGGTGTACCAATGGGTATGGTTACTGAATGGCAAGCAGAAGTTATTTATAAAGATTTTGTCAAGAATGACGTTTATGGTAAAGATTACTACACCGTTGACGGAAAACCAATGTTAATTCTTTTTGACTGGTCAAAAGATCCGTTAGAGTCGTGGGACCGTTATGTAGGTGACCGCACATATGGCGATGAATTCTTTGTTCGCAGCGCACAAATGGGTAATGTTGGTACATACGGTTGGCATACTGCATATGGCACAATTATTCACGAAGAAGTAGAGGTTGTTTGTCCGGGTCATAATACTGCCGGTGAAGGTGCTGCCGATATTTTGCGCGAAAATGGCAACTATTACAAAACAAGTTGGGAAAAGGTTTTAAATAATCCTCTTCCAAGATTTATAGTAATTTCCGCTTTTAACGATTATCACGAACAAACTGCAGTATTTACTGCCGATTCTTCAAAATGTGATGAAAAAATTGAAGAAAAATGGACCGATGAAACAGGTGAAATCAATCCTTCAATGTATTGGGATATGACCAAAGAAGGTATAAAACTTGTTCGTATTTTCAACGGTGATTTAGAGGGTAAATTCGCTTCTAAAGTATTTGATTTAGGCGAAAACGGAGAATTTGTTTTAGACCCAATTTATATAATTATTGCGGTTGCAGGTGTTGTGGTTATTGCAGGTGTTGTAGTAGCAATAGTTTTGGTTTCTAAAAAGAAAAAAGCAAACAAACAAAAGGAAGAAAACTTAGAAGAAAATGCTTAAAAAAATAGTTAGTATATTTATAGTAATAATCATTTGTTTTTCAACATTAAATTTTGGTGTTTCGGCTGGAGTTTCAAAGCCGACAAACACCCTTAAAACCAACGGAAATGGTGGTAAAACTGACGTTGGTATGTGGTATATAACATATAACACTAAGGGTATTTTTACAAATAATATGGGATCCGGCTATCCAATAAAATATCAAATGTTGTTACCGGATGGAAGTTATGGCATATTAGAAAGCAGTAACATAGAACATATTGATTTTCAAATTGAAAAATTAGCAGAAGCAAAGGTTGATTTTATTCTTTTTGACCTTACAAATGGCGGCCTTTCTCCTGAAATGGATGGTACGGATGAGTTGCATTGGATAGTAAAAAATGCAATGCTTGTTTGCGAAAGAATCTCCAAATGGAACGATACTCATAATTGGAAATTAAAATATGCAGTTGCGGTAGGCTGTTATCAAGCAATAAGAAAAGGTGAGTCAATCGGAAAGTGTACCGAATGGCAAGCTAAGGGTGTTTATAACAAGTTTTTCACTAATAAAACCTACGGCGGAGATGATTACTACCAAGTAGATGGTAAGCCTTTATTAATTATTCACGACTGGGGTGAAAATCTTCTTACGGTGCCACACGGTTGGAATAATTATAAGGGTGACCGTACTTATGGTGATAAATTCTTTGTTCGTAATGGGCAAGGTGGCGAAAAAGGTACTTACGGTTGGCATACTCGTTACGGAACATTGGTTGATGATGAAGTAGAACTTTTGTGTCCGGGTCAAAGAACCGCAGGTAATACCAAAGCAAATGTACCACGTGATAATGGTAATGCATATTTAACCGGTTGGGAAGTAGTTTTGAATAACAAATTACCAAGAATTGTTATGATAGCTTCGTTCAACGATTATTGCGAACAAACTGGCGTTTGGATAGCCGATTCTTCTAAATGCAAGGGCGAATTTGATGAAAAATGGACCGATTCTACAGGCGAAGTTAATAATTCTATGTATTGGGATATGACGGTAGAGGGAATTAAACTTGTTCGTATTGCTAATGGCGAATTAAAAGGCGAATGGAAATCCGGATGGTTTAATTTAGGAAACGGTCGTCCTGTAAGAACTAATACAAACACTTCAAATAAAGATGATACTCAAGAAACACAAAGTGGTTCTAATTCCGAGGTAAAAGACGATAATACAGATGTTTTGCAAGACAATACAACAAATGAAGCTCCGTCTAAAGTTGTTAAGAAAAGCAACGATACTTTTGTTATAACGGTAATTATCGTTACTATAATTTTTGTTTTAGGTGTGGCAGCATTTTTTGTAATATATGTTTTAAAACAAAAAAGAAAACTAAAAAATAATTAAAACTTAAAGGCTCGTGAAAAAACGAGCCTTTTTTATTGGTATTTTTATAAAAATTTTCCGCATAATAAATCAAAAGGTGGCGGAAAAATGTCGGGTAAAATAGTTGATTATAAAAACAATAATATAACGGGTAATTTAATTGAGGATTTACTGACTTTTAGAAATATTTTCAAAAAAGATGCATCTTTCAGAATAAAAGAAATAAAAGCCAGAAATAATGTACCGTTTGATTGCGCACTGTTGTATCTTGATGGTATGGTCAATTCCGAGCAATTAAACGAATCGGTTATAAAACCAATTTTAACTGTAGAAACACCTTTTAATGCCAAAGATTTAGCCGATTATGTTTCCACACAAATTTTATTCGCAAGAGATGTGAAAAAGACAAGCGATATTTCTAAAATTTTAGAGGGTATTCTTTACGGTGAGGCTTTAATTTTAATTGAAAACTCACCTGTTGCGTTAATGGTTGATGTTAAGGGTTGGCGCACAAGAGGTGTAAGCGAACCGCAAGATGAAAGGGTTCTGCAAGGCCCTCGCGAAGGGTTTGACGAGGCAGCACTTTTAAATGTCGCATTAGTTCGCCGAAAACTACAAACTCCGGATTTTTGTGCCGAAACCTTGCGAGTGGGCAGAAGAAGCGCAACCTTGGTTTTTGTTTGTTATTTGGATAGTTTGGTGAATAAAAAAATAGTTAGAGAAGTTAAAAAAAGAATAAACCAAATTGATATTGACGGAATACTTGATTCTAATTATATTACTGAACAAATAAAGGATAACAAATATCCTCTTTTTAAAACAATCGGGACGACCGAACGTCCTGATATTGTGGCCGCCCGTTTGCTTGAGGGTAGAGTTGCTTTAATTGTAGACGGTACGCCGGTAGTGTTAACTGTGCCCTACTTGTTTTCGGAAAATTTTCAGTCGGACGAGGATTATTATTTAAATTTTTTAATAACTTCCTTCAATAGATTTTTAAGATATGTTTGCTTTTTTATTTCTATAACCATTCCTGCGGTTTTTGTTGCACTTTCTACTTACCACCGCGAACTTTTACCGACTACATTTGCAATAACTGTGGCAAAATTGCGGTCGGGTGTCCCCTTTTCTCCTTTAAGCGAGTGTATAGTTTTGATTTTTGTTTTTGAAATTTTAAAGGAAACGGGTGTTAGAATGCCGCAAAGTTTAGGCCACGCTTTAAGTATTGTTGGTGGACTTGTGGTAGGACAAGCGGCAGTCGAAGCTAATATTATAAGCACACCGATGCTAATAGTAATAGCGTTAAGCGGTATTACGGGACTTATGGTACCGCGCCTTAATGAAGCGGTTTTTTATTTAAGGGTGGCGTTTGTGATTTTGGGAGCGGTTTTTGGTTTGTACGGAGTGGTAGCCTTTGCTTTTGCGGTGGTTTTTCATATATTTTCGCTAACCACTTTTGGTATAGATTATACCGTTTCTTTAAAAGAGGCAAACCTTCAAAGTTTAAAGGATACCGTTTTTCGCGCGTCTTGGAAAAATATGATAAAAAGACCATTGTTTAATAAAAATACAATCCGCAAAGGATGAAAAAATATGAAAAAAATATTGTTATGTTTATTGATTGTTTTGTGTTTGAGTGGTTGCAAGGGTAGTAACGAAAACGATTCGGAATATTTGTTTACTTCCCTTGGTTTTGATATAGAAAATAACGAGTATATGGTTACTGCCGAAGCGGTAGTTTCTAATGGTGAAAACTTGGTGCTTTGCGGTAAAGACAAGAGTCTGAAAAAAGCGTTTTCGCAAATTTCTTATAAAAGTACAAATAAAAATTCTTTGGCGCATTGTGGCGTGGTGATACTTGGGGAAAGTGTTGGGCAAAAAGATTTGCAAAGAATTTGCGAGTATCTTTTGAAAGAAAAAATAACCCTGTCGGCATTGGTGGTAAAAAGCGAAAATGCAAATAAACTTTTGCAAGAGAAAAAGCCGCAAAATATGGCGGTGGGATATGATATTATGCAACTTGTAGAGCACGGTTTCAAAGAGGAAAAAGTAAAAACAAATAACCGCTTTTATCATATAGCGGCGTCTGTTTTAGAAAATGAGAAAATCGCCGTTCCTTTAATTACAATAAGCGAAAGCGGGTATTATTTTGAAAAAAGAAACGCCTATATACAGTAAACACATTTTTTGTCTTTGTGCCCTTTTTGTTTTGTCGGGAGGTATATTGTCAGCCCCTTTTAATGCGGCGAGCGGATATACTGTTTACGCGTTTTTAATATCGGCGGTTTTTGGGATTTTAATATATTTTTTTACCGCAAAATATTTAACTAAAAATAAAATATTCATAGGTTTTTCAGTTTTGGCAGCGCTCTTTTGCGCAGTAGATAGCACGGCGGATTTTTGCGTTTTTATAAAGGATTCGCTTTTAAGTGAAATGTCAATATTCTTAATTGCGGCGGCGTTTGTTGCGGTAATAGTTTATGCGGCTTCAAAGGGCAAGGTTGCGTTATTGAAATTTTCGTTAATTTCGTTTTTTTGTATGTCAATTTTGATAGTGTTTTTCTTTTTGGCGACTTTAGAAAACTTTGAAAATTTAAATGTTTTTTATGTAAAAGAATTTGAGTTTTCGGGTCTTTTTGAAACATTTGCTGCGTATTTCAAAAAAATTGTTTTTCCGGTTTTTGTGTTGCCGTTTTTTAATGAATTATATTTTGAAAAACCGATAAAAAAACCTTCTCTTTGCGGTGTTGTTATAGGGTATGGCGCACTTTTTTTAACGACTATAAATTCCTTGTTTGTTTTTGGCGAAAAATTTGCACAAAGGGTGCTTTATCCATACGCGGCGGCGGTTAGTACAGTAACTTTCGGCAGTTTTTTCACCCGACTTGACGGGTTTGCGTATATTATTTATTTTTCGGCGATTATTGTAAGGGTTACAACCTGTGTTTTGGTGATTAAAAAGGTACTAACAAAAGGTTGGTGCCTTTTTTAAATTATGAATTCTTGACTTTTCGACAAAATCCCTGTATATTAGACATACAATCCAATAAACAATTACTTTTTGTGTTAAAAAGGGGAAGTTTAAAATGGCTTTTTGTAAAAAATGCGGAAGAGAATTAGAATCAGATGTGGCTTTTTGTTCAGGTTGCGGAGAAAAGATAATAATTTCAACCTGGAAAGGCGGGGCTTTTGAAACATTTGCTACTGTTTTAGCGGCAAGTCTTATCGTTACCTTTACTTTAGGTATTGCAACACCTTGGGCGATTTGCTATGTTATGAAGTTTATTATTGGCCACGTTGTAATAGACAACAAAGAATTTGTTTTTGACGGAAAAGGGTCACAGTTGTTTTGCAAATGGTTTAAATGGATTTTACTTACAATAATTACTTTTGGTATATACGGTTTTTGGGTAGTTCCAAAACTTTATCGTTGGATTGCAAGTCATACACATATAGTATAAAAAGAGCGGCGCTTTAAAGTGCCGCTTTAAATTTAATGAAAAACAAATTTGAGTGTTTCACTTGACATACCGCAAAAAAAGCGTATAATATTTTTGTTGTACGATTTTGGGGAATTGTGTAACGGTAGCACGACAGACTCTGACTCTGTTTGTTGGGGTTCGAATCCCTATTCCCCAGCCAAAAAGAAAGCATCAACCCTTGTGGTTGGTGCTTTTCTTTTTTATTTGTATTTTAGGGATTCGAACAAGGGCGGTTGAAATTAATAGATTTTCAAGGTTTGCTTATTGCTTTTTTATTTTTATAAAGTATAATAAAAATAAGGGAAGTGCAAATAATGAAAAAAGGACTTTACAGATTAACGGCGGTTGCCATAATTCTTTCAATTTTACTAACCTTTGTGGGTTGTTATGAAAACGGGGAAATAGAGGTAGAATCAAAGCCCATAATCAGTGCTGATGCTTCTGTGGACGATTCAGGAAAAGATGATGAGCCGTCAAAACAAGAACAGTCAAGCCCGTCTCAAGTAGTACACGTCGGTGTCGAAAAAATTACGCTTAGCAAATATTCGGTTACACTTATGCAAGGCTATAGCGATATGCCGATAGTTACTATGTATCCTAAAAACGCAACCGATAAGGCTGAAATTTGGTTAAGTGATAATACTTCG
>JAZNCS010000019.1:0-60491 GCA_045587685.1 Acutalibacteraceae bacterium | reverse complement strand
GTTTAGTTAATGATAAGAAGTTCTCACACTACACCCATACATTTTTGAAACTACTCAAACAGCCGAGTGACGTAATATAAATTACTTCGTTTGCTGCCATCGGTCCGCTTGCGATGAACCTTTTTTACAAGTCCTCGATCTTCAAGATTTTTCATAGCTGCATCCACCGTCTTTTTGTCAACTCCACACTCCTTTGCAATGAGTTTCCGTGAAGGGAAGCAGGAATCATCCTCATTATCACAGTGACGTACAAGGCAACAGTAAACAGCGAAATCCTTCGGCTTCAAATCAAATTCAAATATCCGATTTGATACCATAAAAAAGTTCTTGTGTTGTACCATCTCCTTTACTAAAGATTTTTCATTAGTTGTATTCATTTTTAACACTCCTTTCAGTTATGTAACTTCATCTCTCTACAAGTGCCCAAAAGCAGCATTTTTTACCAGTATTTTTACGTAAAATTTATACCCCTCTATATAGCGTCTGGGAAACGAGGTTTTGAAAGGTGGTTTTTCAAAACAATTCACAAATTATTTACAGATTTGCTACTTACTTGCATAGAAAACAACTTTTTATTACCCTCTATATATCGTCTGGGAATTACAATTTTGGAGACCCATTTTCAAGAAAAATTTACCCTTTCATATAACGTCGAGAAATTAACGTTTTGTAGACCGTTTTTCACAAAAAATATCGCAAGTCTATTAAAACTTGCGATAAAATTTATTTACACATTTCGTTTGAGAGGAGTCTCTAAAAAGGGGAAATCCGGGGCGATTTTCGGCATTTTTTGCCCTGTGTCGCATTTAAAAAGCGAAGGCGGGTGTTTGCTCGTCTGAGCATTCACTCGCCTTAAATTGCCTTGTTTTTGTTTTTATCCGCCGTAATTATCATCGCTCATAAGTATGCATAAATACCATTTATCATTTGCTTTTGCTACGCCAACTGCGATGTATTTGTATTCCGAGCTACCGACATACGACCAATGCTTATGGCTATTTCGGAAGCCTGATGCAATTCGCTCTGCCATACTTTCTGCCGTGCCGAACCAATCTCCCATGCTGATGGCCTCTCTACTATAGCCTTTGTAATAACTATCATCCGGCATACCGTAAGGAGCAAGGTCAACATACTGCCCATATTTAAGTTCTGTGCTGACATGCTGTTCTCCTCGATGTTCAAAGTTGGTGGTAAGCTCGTTTGCTCTGTATCTTGCCACCTCGGTTAGTCCGGGGAGCATCGTAGCTGCCGTATCACCCTGTGCTATGCGGTAGGCGTTAACTTTTTCTATGACAAGTCTTTCGATATCCGCAGGATCGACCTCCGACCATTGTATGCCTACATATATTTCCTCTTGCGATTCTTCAGTTTTCGTCGGTGTTTCTTTCTTAGCTTCGGTGATTTCCGCCACCGATGGCTCGGCTGGTTTTGTCCGTAACGTAGGCTTGGGTTCTTCCGTTGACTGTGCCTTTGTTGTCGGCTCTATGGCGGTCACAGTTGGTTCGGTTGCCTGAGCCTTGCTCTCGGTGGGGAGAGGTTCTTTTTCTTCCTCTGTCGGCTCTACCGCCGCCACAGGCGGTGTTATTTCGCTTGGAGTTTCCGTTATTATCGTTTCCGATACCGTTATCGGTGGACTCTCGGTAGACGGCAGTGCGGTGTTGCCACCGCATCCCACCAGACTCACGAGCACCCCACAGCAGAGAAGAAGGATTATGATTTTCTTCATATATCCTCAACCTCCTCCAAGCCTTGCATCACCTCCACCATTATGCGTGTTGCGAGGATAAATCCTGAACTGAACGCCTCACACTCGGTGATGCAGGACAGTTCACTTGTGCAGTCTTTAAACTTTTCAAAGGTTTCCTTTTGTTTCTCTGTGAGGCCTGCATTGAGTTCTTCCTCGTTTTTGCATATCAGCTTGACGAGTTTATCTACTCTCGTTCCTCGCTTGATATACCTTTCGTGCGGACTGATGTTGCCATAGTATAAATCTTCAAGTGTTGTCATTTTAATCTCACCTCCGCATAAGAGAAGAGCGGCTCCTTATCGGGAAATCCCGATTTAGAACCGCTCTTTTTTTACTATTTATTTTTCTTTTCTGTGTCATATGCGCTACCTCCTTTTCGTGGTAGCAAACACAATATCACAGAAGCCGAAGGAAGTCCAGCATCATTTTACAAAATATTTCTCTTTTTTAATATTTCAAAATTGATAGCATCTTCAATATCGTTTTTCAACATTCGAATGTTAGGATAACTACCATTTTTGATATGTTCTTTGAAAAAAGCGAGGATGTTATTATCGACAATTAGCGCACGATCTTCCGCTTGTACATCTCCCAAAACACTTTCGTAGCAGTTTTCCGCTATTTGCAATTTGTTTTCTACGCTGATAGGTACAAATTTTATCACTTTAGAAAATCTTGAATATATAGGTGCGCCCAAATTTTTCTCAGCTTCTTCTTCCGTTGTGTAATTGGTCGTACAGATAATAACACACTTAGATACATCAACAGAATAATTTGAGTCAACAAACATTCCCTCGTCAAACATTTGATAGAATGCATTATAAAAAGCAGACGGCACTTTGTCAAACTCATCAAGCAAAACCACATTGGAATTTCTTCGAATTAATGCTCTTGCCAAACTATCTTCACCGTGTTCTGCTCCGAAAATGTATTGGTAAGCAGTTGTAGTCTGCTGCATCGAAAACTGAATTCTAACCATTTCTTTTCCAATGCACTCACTTATAAACTTTGCAGTAGCTGTTTTTCCAATACCTGAATCACCTAAAAAAAGCAATGTAACAGGTCTTTTCCTGCTTGGATTCCTTAAACCATATATTGCTGAAAGCGCTGTTTTGATTACATGGGATTGACCAATTACATGGCTATCAAAGTCCGTAGCCATCTTCTTTAACGCATCTAATTCTATTTCGGGATAGATGGCAGGGTGTTCATCTATGGTTTCCTCGCTAAAGTTTCTCCTGATATCTTGGTATATCTGTTTTGGCGGATTACACAACCATAAATTATGGATATCCACACGAAGATTTTGCAAAATATTATTGGTAAAGCCCAACATAGCCCATTCGTTTATACCTCCGTAATCATCGGTATGAACTATCAAGTTTTCAACTTTCATTGGATCGTCGGGTTTATCAGGAGCATGACCGGCAATGACTAACTTTTCTTTCCTAATGTGTTCCAAAACATCGGTCAAATAATTAAAATCAGTCAATCCATTAGTTGCTTCAGCAAATATTTCATCCGATCCCCAAAAAATATTAATCTTGTTCATTATTTTCTATAACACCTGCCAGTACAACATCATATACATCGATTTTTGAAGAGGTTTCTATCCCCGAAGTAATTCCTGTATAATCTGCCCTTTTTGATGCTTTTCCCGTTCCAAACTCAAATTCTTTTTCTACGCGCAAATCGGATTTATCTATTTGACCTACTTTGATACCATAGTATGTAAGCTGCATTTTTGGCAAATCAGACATGGTATAATTGTTGCGGAACGCCTCCAAGTTGAAGCGGAATATGTTTTCTACGCCATCAATTTTTGCAACAAATTCGTAGTAGCCTCGTCCTTTGTTAATAGCATCTTCCATTTTTGATAAATCAAGATGGTATTCTGTTCCGTCGGTAGAGGTAATAGGGATTCTTCCATCCATCATCTGCAAAAATGGGGCAATCAACATCAAATACGAGAATGAGTTGACCTCCGGATACATTGTCACATTGGAGAATATCTTTATACCCGAGCATCTCTTATTTTTGCTTCTTTTTTTATCCGCTTCTAACAAAGCGACAAAATCGGCTAACAATGTGTTTTCCAAAATGTTACGTGCAATCTTTTCTTTAGTACGAGATAAATCTATATCGCCATCGGTTTCTGCTCTCAATGAAACGCCGCTTAAGAATTTAAATAACTTAGGAAGCCCTTTAATCTCGGTGTCAATACCAACTCCTGCGCCTGCGTGCCCCGAAATTTCAGAACTGGCCTCTGTTACAAATTCTGTGGTTTTCTTTAATTCTCCACCAGCAATAATTTGCATATAATCGGCCACAAAAGTTTCATCAAAATATATTATTTTTAAAAAATTAGTATTTCCCATAGTTTCACTCCATCGGCTTAATCATAGATTCTACAAATATCTTTTCATTCTCAGCTAAGCGTTGAGCATAATCCTTTACCTTTTCTGCAATTATTTTTGCGCCTTGCATTTGCAAAAAGTGTTCAGCATTGATATAAGATTGCTCTATCGTTGTCGGCTGAGAACTATTCACAGCATTCCAAGCAAGAGTTTCAACAAGATGCTTATTCATCAACTTGCGAATATGATCCTGCATTTGAGAGTATTGCTGCGTAGCGTAATAATGCCGGAGGAGGATTACATCATCGATATAATCCTTAACCTCTTTGACATCCTTGAATTTTTCGTATATTTTTAAGTAATCTGTCATTTTCACTCTATTTGCTTTATCATAGATTTCTCTTGAAAAAGTTTTCAAGAGAACCGTCCTCTAAATCTATACTGTTTACTTGAGAAACCTTTTTCTTGCCTTCTTTCCAATTAAACCGCCCAGAATAGTCAACTTTATCAAACAACTGCTCACAGTCGCCCATAATTGTGTCAAAATGCTTTTGTAATATTTGTGCTGTTTTTAACACCAATGGATACGTAGTGTTGATCGGGCCATTAAAATGGGGATTTTTCATCAATTCATCAATTTGTGTTTGATTTATCGACATCCGCAAATAAGCACACTCCCTTATCATCGCCATATAGGCAGTATGCTTTTCCTTAAATGCGGTCAACCCAACAAACAACTCTTGTTTTTTGCAAAATGTTGAATAATCCAAGTTAAATATACAGTTTAATGCTGACGATATTTGGTACTGCTGCTGATCGAGCATATCTGGGACTACATGAATTCCTGTATTTTCAATGACTGCTGTCATTGTATTTTTTGCAACTTTGACAGCAACATACAAGTACGAAAGATGACTATACAACTCGTTTTCCAGAGCTTTTTTAAGTTGTCTATAACCGAAAATTTCACTAATCAATACAACCAAAGAACTTGCAAAAGCTCCGCTGAAAATTACAAACAAGAACTCATTCGAAAACCAACTGCACTCAAAAGAAATGACAATGCCAAACAAATACGATAATGCTAAAAAAGCAACCGAGGTAATTGCTGTATATATTAGAGTTTCTTTCTTTTTTGTCATACAATTCACTCCATCGGTTTAATTATATATCCGATATAATCGATTTCTTCTTGCGATAAACCGTATTTTGCATATAACTGCTTGTCCAATTCAGCAACAGGCTTGCTCCAATCAATATCAGAATCATTAGTGAAATTCTGCATAGGAACATATTTGTAAACCAACTGTGTTATGTTTCTTGACACTTTCATAATTCCAACCATAAAGCGAAGGAATTTAGTAGCAAAATACTTTTGCAGATTCAGTGCTTCTTCTTCTGTATCAAAGGCCCCTATCGGGAATAGAGAGTCAGAACATCCACTACCGGGTTTTCCCACAAACGCCTTTCCAATTATCGAAACAGGTATTCCATCAGATAGAGTTCCGGCCGCACCATTTCCTTTAGATGTGAATACTTTCCACTTGTTTACAAGTTCCTTGTTTTTAGTTATTTTATCAATCGAAACATAGCGTAACTTCTCATATTTACACCTAATTTCAACTGAATTTTCAAAAGGCTCTGCCGATGAGAATTGATCCTTTTCAACATCCTTTCCTAAAACGCCAAAGGCATTTCGTCCATAAGTGATTGTTTGTAAAGATTCAAAATCGGGAGCATCAGTAATTTTCTTTATTATATCAACCATTTCATTCATAGAAAGAATTACATCAAATCCTTCCTCGAACAATGGGCGATTGCGAACAGACGGAGATTGTCCGCAATTATGGAATTCAACATTACCGACATATTCCTCATCATACAAGAAATAGCTAACAGCTCCTACTGTTATATCGGGGAATATTTCCTCACCATTTCCAAAATGATAGTATTTCTTAAAGTGTGTATTCTCTTTATAATGCTCTCTTAACGGCGGGAAAGAATGGTCTTGCCCATCTCCCGTAAACCATTTTGATGGTGTTATAAGCGAAGTATATCTACTTGAAACAATATTGGATAATAGCATAAAGCCAGGGAATAATTCCTTTCCCAATGATTTGTTAGCAGTATTACTACTAATTATCTCGTGGTAAGGAGGATTTCCCAATACTACATCAAAATTCACTATCTCATCTCCCTCTGCAATTTCATCATTCATTGTAATGGTATCAAACGGCTTGTTTTGTTTTAGCAATGCCGCTATTTTTGTATAGTCGATATCGTCATCCTCATCCTTAACATTTAAAAGGCTGTAAGAGGTGAACTTGGTGGCGATATTATCTACGTTCAACCCCAAAATCTCGTATATCATACGGGTAAACTCATAGGTGATGCCTGATGTGGGGATGGTGTAAATTGCATCCTTCAATGCTTCTTTATCATATCCCAATGCGATATACTTTTCAAACACAGCAAGGGCAAATTCACCTGCTTTGCCTGCAATATCGAGCACCTTTTTTCCGCTATCCATAACGGCTCTCAAATCGGCATCGTCAATCATATCAATCATATCCTTGCAGATATGCTTGGGTGTTATAACCTCGGATTCTCCGAGTTTGCCGAATTTCTGAACGGATACAGATGCACGAGTAATGGGATCCACGCTATCGTCATGGGAAAGCTGATTAAGATTATGGATTTTATAATCTAACCGGCTAAGGACAAATTTATCGGCGTGTGTCAAAATTCCTTCGAGCACGTTCTTGCTGATGCCAAGATTTCTTGCAATACGAGCGTTATTCGGCTCATCGATGCAGTCAATAATATCGCTGAGAGAAATCACCGTGTTCTTTGTAAGGAATGCAAAGAACAGAATTCTTGCGTAGTACGATCTGAACTGTTTTACGGCATCCTTTGTCTTTTCTTCAGTCTGTGTGGTATCGACAGGCTCGTCGGTTTGCGTTTCCGTTCCCGGAGTTTTGCCTGTTTCTCCGGTTGCATTAGTCGGCTCGGCATCATCGGGTGTGTCGATATCATCGCCATCGCCGTCTGCGCCCTTGATTGTGAGACCCGCTTTCGAGCCAAGCTCATTTTCACGCTCAATAGCTGCACGAATTGCATCAATATCAAGCAAGGACATATCCACGGGGATTTCAACAGTTTCCTCCGCAACACCACGTGTTTTTGAATATTCACTAACGGCTTTCAGTATATCTGTTGCCGTTATCTGAACGATTTTATCCTTGTTCATCACGATAACGGGTGAGATGCGCAGTTCTTCCTCAATACGCTCACGGAGCTTGCTGTTTCCAGCTTCGTCTGTATTGACATTATAAACTTGTGCCTTTTGCTCTTGCATAACGAAAACACGGTCGGGATCAAAATCAACGAGAAGTGTCTGCGGCTTCATATTGAACTTGATCGTTTCGCCGTTTTCATCTACAAAGGTCTTTATGTACTGATTCTGCAAGCGAAATACTGCCTGATCATATTCCTGCGGAGAAGATGTATCCTTGAGGAACAGCATGGTATCCCATTCGGGAACAGTACTACCTGTCAGCATACGGTTAACCGTCAAGGTAATGGTTTTCTTTCCGTCTGATTCACAGGCGCTGATTGCTCTCTTGATATCGCTCGGTTTTTTGTAACGATTAGGGTTGTCTACACCGGAGATATTGATAATCTCGTAACCGTTCAAATTCTTGAATTTGTCTGCATTTCCTTTGATCAACGCCTCAAGCGCATCGCAAGAAGCACAATACGGCAGAACAACAACGATATGGCGGCACATTTTGCCGTCCTTAATTTTATCATAATCGAGGAATCCAAGCAGTTCTTCATCTTCCTTGCTGCCGTCAATGACTTCAAGCAATTCAAGGATTTCTTGTTCATGAACGAACAGCTTATGGCTACCATCCTCGGCTCTGCTAACGGACTTGGGTTTAAAGAGCGCAGAGAATGCATCCGACATACCGCTTTCACGCAAAGCTGCCATGCGTTTACGTGCGGATTCATTCGGATTAAAGGCAAATCTTATCATCTGAGGGAATCCGAAATAAGGATTCTCCCATTCTTCCTTCGGCTCGTCCTTAGCAAAGTTATCTCTATCCCATTCCTCTTGCTCACGGACAATATCGGTAAACTGATAAAAAGCAATTAAATCCTGCTCTCTATCGAACTCATCGCTCATCAAAATACGATAAGGAGTACCCGAGAGGTGAACTGTTACGTTAACGTCAAATTCTTTAGTGCTTTCCAAGATATCCTCAACGGCATATTTTTCTTCCTTGGACAGCTTTTCGCCTTGACTTGCACGAAGAACGGCACCGTATTTCTCGGCTCTTGCACCAAAGTGTGTTTCATCAACGAGAAGGAGGTCAATCTTGCGACCGAAAATTTGAGCGTGCTTGTCCTTAATATTCTCACCTTGCAGATCCTGCAAAGTTAAGAATACCACAACCTTCTTCGGATCGGTAGGATGGTCAAGGGTATCCATAACGATGCTGTAATTATTCTCCAAATCGGCAGAAGAGAAAAATTCATAATCATTTCGGAAGTTCTCGGCACTTTCAACCGTCTTACGCCACTCGTCACGCACGTCGGCCTTTGCAGACACAACGACAACGAGCTTTGCGCCCATTTCCTTGGCACAGCACATAGAAGTAAAAGATTTACCGAAACGCATAACGGCGTACATAAGCAGATGCGTTCTGCCATTATCGACAGCTCTTTTAAATGCATCTATAGTAGCCTGCTGATTCGGACGTGGGAACCACATACCTGTGGAGGCATATTTCTCCGTGGTAGGTAGTTGTGTAGTGGCATCATAATAATGATATTTGCCTGATTTACTTGCATAATCGTCGTGAATATCTGCGATTGCATCCTTCACATCGCCCACTGTCGCTTCTCTGAAAAATTCTCTCGAATAGTAAACTCCTTCGGGGAGATCAGTTTCTTGAAGACGGATTCTGTGTTTTTCCGATTCTAAGAAGTAATGAACTGCAAAGTCACGGAAATACACATCGTCCGTGATTCTCGCGCTGCCTTCAAACTTCTGTTCAAGATTCGGAAAATACTCTCGCCATTCACTAAGTCGCTTGGACACGGGACGGTAAGTATCACCAACCTTCAGATAGTTCGGGATCGTATTCGTAGTAAAAGCATATATATGAGGTTCAACACGACCTGTTATTAAGCTGTCAAGTATGCTTAAATCTTTCATCATAATGCTCCAATCAATCTTTTTTTAGAAGGGACACGAAGGTGACCTTCTTGTTTGCCTTCCAATCCTTAATGATACAGTAAATTCCTGTGTGTGCATAAGGATCGTTCTTAGCACATCCGGGACAAGGCTGCTTTTCAGTATTCATATCAAATAATGTGAGCTGTCCTTCTTCTACCTCTTTGCAACTTTCGGGGATTACGAATTTCAAACCGTCCATCTGCCATATATTCCACGAGAGAATTTCAGCAATTTTCTTGAGAATATCAATATCGGGTTCTTTGTCAAACTTTGCTTTGTAGTAATCGATGAAAGTAAAAAGTAGGTTTTCTCGCGCCAAAAGTACATTGTCGCCCTGCCAATCGTAGCCATAAGTGTTCTGAAATGATTTGATTGCCCATTTCAGCCATTCTTTCTCCGTTTGTGTGTTCTCGCTCACAACACGGAGCTTTCTGTCAAGCAAGCCAATACGCTGCGAAAGTTCTATCATATATCCGCCGACGGTGTCGTAACGGCTAACAAGGTACGGTGCTTCACCGCATGTGATTTCCAAGCGAACGTCGTTAATATAATCTTGCCAAGTCTTGCCCGTGGCGGAGGGAAAGAAAATTGGATCGGTGGTTGATACCCAAGTCTTTTCTGTTTCTACGTTGAACACAAAGTCCGTACCGAACCATGCGTTATCCACGAGATTATTCTGTTTGTTACAGATCCAAGAAGGAGTAAACACTTCCGCTTTATCACGGATACGATCTGCTTGTTCCTTTTTGGATTTTTCGGTTCTCGGCTTTACTACGCCACCTTTATGACCGGTAATCGCCATAATAGATATTTCATCTGAAAATTGATAGCCGAACCCTTTATGCGCATAGTTATCTGTAGCCCAAATAATGTTTTTCTTTGAAGATCGATCTTTTAATAATATCTCCAATAGTTCATTATCGAGCTTGTATATATAATTTTCTTTTATATCAATTCGATTTTCTTCCATAACTTTCACCATGATATAATAATTCTATCAAATTTGATGTCCTATAATGTGGACTTTAATTTTCTGGGATGAATTCCATAATATCATCTACACCGCAGTTTAGGGCAGCACAAATTTTGCCGAGGGTTTCGACAGTAACATTTTCACCCTTGCTCATTTTGGTGATAGTATAATTACTGATGTCTGCAACCTTGGCAAGATCTTTTTTCTTCATATCGTGGTCAATTAAAAGCTTCCATAGTTTCTTGTAACTAACAGCCATAAGTACACCTCATAAAAAAAGATTATAATTCAATAATTTTATTATATCACGAAAGTCTGCATTTTGCAACGGCAAAATAAAGCGATAACTACATTTGTTTTTGACAAATCAACAAAATTTCTTGGAAAAATAAGTTTTTAAAGGTCTGTATAATTTGTTGTTTGTTTTTTGAATAGGAATTTCCTTAAAGTAAACAACCATAAAAAATACTGACCATCGTTTGATGGTCAGTATTTTTTGCACTCGTCAATCGGCTTGTTTCATTGAATATTCAAGATATCCTTATGACAACCAGCCTTTTGCCTACGGTTTTTTGTATTTGAATGTAAAATGCAAAACAATACTTGTAGGGAAGGCATTTATGCCTTCCGTTCGCGGAATGGATAAATCCATTCCCTACAATATTTGAAAGAATAAAAAATAAATAATAAAGAATAATGAGAAAAAGGAGTCATTGCGAGGGCTTTGCCCGTGGCAATCCGTTCTCCTTTATTATGCATTACGAATTAAAATTATCGTATTCTGCGGCAATTCGGTACCAAGTAACAGGACCAACCGCGCCCGAAACCGGAATACCAAATAACCGCTGAAAAGTAGAAACTGCGTTTGCGGTTTGTTCCCCAAAATATCCCGTAACCGAAACCTCGGGTATTTCGGGGATATTTTTTGCAATTAAATTTAGATAAGTTTGCAGGTCGCTAACGCTTTGATTTCGCATACCCTCGGTCAAAAAATAGCCGGGGTAAAGTTTTGCGTTGTTGCCTTCGTATCCCGCGGGAAGAGAGGCTACTGTTTCGGTATAAATTTTAGAAATTGTGTTCCAGGTGTTAGTATCCACCACACCTGTTACCGGCAAACCGTAAAACCGCTGAAAACGTTCAACGGCATCAACTGTTTGCGGACCGAAATAGCCGTCTCGAGGTACGGGGGAAAGCGCACCGTTGAAATAGGCAATAATGCTTAAATAATATTGTAAAGTGTTAACGGGGATACCTTCGCTTCCTTCGGCGATTTGAGTTTCAAAGGGAATAGTTGCTTCTTCTAAAGTTATCCCCTCGCTCGCAAGTTCCGAAAGTCCTTTAACACCGCTGTAATACTGCTTAATTTTGTACCAAGTTGCTTTGTCTACCGTACCCGTAACAGTAAGGTTAAAAATTTCTTGAAATTTTTTTACTGCGTTTTCGGTTTCAATTCCAAAAATGCCGTTTGGGTTATCTATTTTTGGTATTGCGGGGTAGTTCCTTGCTATTCGGTTAAGTTCGGTTTGCAAAATTTTTACATTATTACCCGAATCACCAACTCTAATCGGCACGCCGGGGTAAGATTCTTCAACATATGCTACGGGGGCATCTTCAATAATGTTAATATCGTTACCATAATAGTTTTGCAAAATTGCGTAAGGGGTAAGTCCACGTTCGGCAAGGGAAACTGTGCCCCATTGCGAAAGCCCCGCGCAAGTCGAGGTTGTGCCGTTGCAAAAGGCGGCAAAAAGCGGTTGAATTTCACCTTGGCGGACAATATAATCATTAAAAATGTCATCTACTATGTAGTTAATATTTTCAAAAATTTCGCGGTCGGGTACAAATGCTTGGTCGAATTGGGTTGTGTTGGTAATATCAAAGTCATATCCGCGCGAACGGTACCACTCGGTGTAAACGCGGTTTAAAGCGAAACTTATAATTGCGTAAATGTTGGCGCGTAATGCATTTTCTGGCCAAGTGGGGTAAATCTCGCTTGATGCAACATTTTTTATATAATCACTAAACGGCACCGTAACATTTTGCGCCTCGCTACCCGGTGCGCCTAAATGCACCGTTATATATTCGGGAATTACAGGAATTAAAGTTTGTGGCATATTCTCACCTCATAATGATTATAGTTGGTCGAAACAGTAACACAATTTGCTGTTTCGAATAACTGAAACTATTATAAATTGTAATTGTTTTCTTCGTTAAAAATTTGGGCGCCTTTGTTCACTCCTGCGGTTTCGCGCAAAAGCATATTCGAGCGCTGAATAGAGGTAACACCGCTAAAAACAGGAATATTTAAATGAATGTTGTCAACATAACCATCAGCTGTTACTAACATATTATATTTGGAATAGGGGATAGTAGCGTTGTTAGAATCAAGCGAAAGACTTTTTTCCACGGTGGGAAGCGTGAAACTTTTGGTTCTTCCGCTTTGGTCGGTAACGGCGGTGTCGATAATATTCATTTGGTCCGTATCGCCCGTAAAAATTGTAACCTTTGCGCTCGGCACGGGGTAAAGCCCCCTAATTGTGCTAACCACAGCGGTTAAGTAGCCAACCGAATCCTCGGTAGAGTCGCTATTCGGTGCTAAAGGCGGAATCGGTTGCGTATTTTGGTTTTCAGGTGTGACCTGTGTCGGCACAGCCCTGTTTTTAATATTAAGCATTTCTTGTTTGTATTTTTTAATTAACTCGTTATCCATAATATCACCAATATATACTATGCAAATCTCAAAACAAGTTTTACTTGTATAGGAAATAAATGTATGATAAAATAATAAGCAGTAAATTTTACTAAAGAATTGCAGGATGTAAAAAATGTAAGGTGATTTTTGTGAAAATCGCTTTTATGGAGGTTATTTATATGATAGTTGAAAATTTGATTTGTAGTATTAATATTTTGTTTTTGCCGCTAATTTCACTATATATTTATTTTGAAAGACAAAACAAACAATTACAATTTTCTTTATATGCTTTGTGTGTATATGCTGTTTTCGCAGTTTTTAACAGTATGGTTTGCAAGGCAATTTTGAGTGGTGTTAGATTTGTTTTTGATAAAGACATTTCTCCAACTTCAAGTTATTATACAGCTTTTGGGGTTTTAGTTTGTGTAGCACTTGCGTTTTTGCTTGAAATTTTAAAAAATCATTTTTCGATTTCTATAAAAAAGAGAGATAACGATGAAGAATAAAAAGAAACAAACAAACACATTTTATATGGTTTGCGGAATATTTTTATTTTTGGGAGTTATTTACCGCACGGCAGTAAATTGGGTGACAACAAACTTCACAATTTCTTTAAACCAACTGTTATATACTGTAGTGTCTCCGCTTAAAGGGGCAGATGCCGGTTTTATAGGGGAAGCGGTTAAAGATTGTTTGCCTTCGGTTTTAGCATTTGCTGTATTTTGGAGTGTCTATGTGTTTTTAGACAAAAAAATCAGTAGCAAAGTTTTAATTAATTTAACATTAAAACTAAAAAACAAAGAACTTAACTTCAATGTTTTTAACATTTCAAAAATAATTAGCGTTGTCGTTGTGGTTGCTTTATTTATAACTTCTTCAATAAAAGCAGAAAATACATTAAAAATCAGCGAATATATAAGTTCGTATATGCAAAAAACGACAATATATGAAGATTACTATGTCGATCCTAACAATGTTAAGATTACAGCTCCGCAAAAGAATAAAAATTTAATATACATATATTTAGAGAGTATGGAGACTACGTATGCTACAGTTGAAGAGGGTGGATATCAACCCTCGGAAAATTATATTCCAAACTTAACTAAGTTGGCTTCAAACAATATTTCTTTTTCAAATTGCGAAAAAATTGGCGGATTTAGAAGTGTGACAGGTACTACTTGGACGATGGGCTCCTTGTTTTCGACCACTGCGGGCGTGCCTTTTTCGTTCCCCGTAGATGGTAATTCTATGAGTGAGAGAACTGCTTTTGCGAGTGGAATTACTGTTTTAGGTGATATTTTAAAACAAAATGGATATGTTCAAAAGTTTTTATGTGGTTCAGATGGTGATTTCGGTGGCAGAAAAACATATTTTGAGCAACACGGTAATTATGAAGTGGTTGACCTCTTTGCTTCAAGAAAAAAAGGTTATATACCTGAAGACTATTTTGCTTGGTGGGGACATGAGGATAAATATCTTTACGAAATAGCAAAGAAGGAATTAACCGAACTTTCAAATAAAGATCAACCGTTTAATTTTACTATGCTAACGGTGGATACTCACCACGTAGGTGGATATGTTTGTGATTTGTGCGAGCGTAACCACGATGAGTCACTTGCAGATGTTATAAATTGTGCCGATTCACAAATAGGTGAGTTTATAAATTGGTGCAAGGAACAATCTTTTTATGAGGATACGGTGATCATTATAACCGGCGATCATCCGAGAATGGATTCTATTTTAATTCATAATAGATATTATTTGGATAGAACAATTTATAATTGTTTTATTAATACAAACAAGGACATAACCAATTTGAATTTTAAGAATCGTGAGTTTACGGCTATGGATATATTCCCGACGGTTTTATCTGCGTTAAATTTTGAAATTGAGGGCGATAAATTAGGCTTGGGTATAAACCTTTTTTCGAATAAGAAAACACTTGCTGAAATAATGGGTGTTGAAAATTTGCAAAAAGAAATTCAAAAATATTCAAAATATTATATCGACAATTTTTCTTAAAAATGTGTGTTGATTAGACGGGCAGTTGAGGACGGTATGTCCCTACAATATTTTAAAGAATAAATAATAAAGAATAAATTTTGTGTTTCGCAGAGCGAAAGGATTAAATAATGCCGTGCATAGCACGGCATGTTTTTTTGTTAACACAAGGGGAAGGTTCTGTTGTGTTATAGCAAAAAGAAGGCTAAAAGCCGTCTTTTTTAATGAATTGCCTTGGGCTTGAATTGGCTTTGCCATGAATTGTTCGTTTTGCGAACATGAATTGAATTAAATCCTTATGCACCGCAGTGCAATTCATGTTGCGCAGCAACAATTTATGTGCTTTAGCACAATTCATAAATCCGTAGGATTTAATTCATTGCAAAATGTCATTGTGACATTTTGCACTGTGTCCCATCGTGTTTTATTTCGTAATTCTTTTTATAAATCAAATCTTCAATAAACACAAACTCGTAGCCCTCGTCTTTTAGGCATTTTAGAATTGTAGGCAAGGCGGCGGGGGTGTGGTCGGCATCGTTATGAAATAGCACAATCGAGCCGTTTTTAACCTTACTTGTCACCCGTTTGCAAATACTGTCGGCGGTGGCGTAGTCTTTCCAGTCTAAAGAATCAACGTCCCACTGGATTGTAAACATATTTAGCGCCGCGGTGGTTTCGATTAGCGCGTTGTCGTAGTCGCCGTAAGGGGCGCGGAGAAGGGTAGGGTTTTTGCCGGTTATGGCTTTGATTTTTTGGTTGCAACTCGTTAGTTCGTTTTTCATTTGTTCTTTTGACAGTTGCGGCATGTGTGGGTGGGTGTTGGAGTGGTTTTGAATTTGGTGCCCCGCATCTGACAGTTGTTTAACCGATTCGGGATATTTATCCACCCAAGCGCCAACAACAAAAAAGGTTGCCGGAACTTTATATTCTGCTAAAATTTCTATTAATTCCTCGGTGTCGTCATTGCCCCAAGCAGCATCGAACGAAATTGCGATTTGCTTTTTATTTGTTTCAACACAGTAGATGGGAAGTAGTCGGTTGTTGTTTGCCATCGCGTTAAAAGAACAAACCGCCGCCACCGTAATAGACAAGACAAAACAAATCGCCATAATCAATTTCTTTTTACTTATTATAAAAACTTTCATAAAAAAGCACCTCTCCATAAAAACTATGAAAAGGTGCTTGTATTATATACATATAAATATAATGAATTGCACCTTGCGGTGCGTGAATTGGGTTTGCCATGAATTGCTTTCGCATAATTCCTCGCTAAAGCTCCGTTAAAATAGTTACTTTTAATGCACGAAGTGCAAATCATGCGCTTTGCGCAATTCATGAAACGTCAGTTTCAAATCGTGCCACAGGCAAATCATTACATATTATATATGTGTGAACGCTGAGTTTTTATAATGTGTAAGCGTCTGCGGCGGATTGTGGAAAATAAACGGCGTTCAAAAGAGATTAACTTATCCTCATTAAAAAGGCACCAAACAACCGCGATTACCATAATAATTTCAAATAAAGTTTGTAAACAATGTAAGAATGACATATCTTTTACCTCCCGAACATTTGTTCGATATTCATATTATATAAGAAAAAATGCGTTTTGTCAACACTTTGGCAAAATTTTTTCTTTAATTTGATTATATTACGGTTTATGTACAATAAACGGGACATTTGAGGTCAAAATCCTCGTTTTTAAATAAAACCACAATATTTAGACCGAAAAAGTTTGTTTGTATACAATAAATAGAGAAAACTGTTAAAAAATTGGTGTTTGTCATAAAATAAACAATATTTCTTTGTGCAAAGTAACTAAAATTTCAGTGCTAAATTTTACGAAAAATATCAAAAAAATATTAAAAAAAGGCTTGAAAAAAGGAAATAGGGGTGCTATAATAAAGTAAATCATAATGGACAGTGGTATCCCCAATACCCCTCGCAAAAAATAAAAGCTTTTTAGCTAGTTAGGAGAAAAAGTATGACAAAAATTCTCAAAAAGTCATTAGCTTGCTTGCTTGTTTTTGTGCTTTGCTTTACAGCAATCGCAGGATGCTTGTCAGTAAGCGCTGCAGCACCTGCTGCTACTTTTGACTACAAGACTTATTTCCCAAATGACAATAAAGTTTGGGCAGCATGCGCAGGCCAAAATGTCCGTGCTCAACTCAGTATGGAAAACCTTGAAGCTGGAGCATCAATCGGTGTTTCAGTTGAGATCCCTAAAGGTGCTGAAATTACTAGTGTTGACGGTTGGAGCGTTAACACAAGCTGTGCACTCAGCGAAGTTAGTAGATATTTCGATGAAGAAAATTCTATTTTTACAATAATTTATGATGTTACTGTTTCCGGTAACTATACTTTACACGTTCGTTACAATATTACTGAAGAAGTTGCAAAGAAAGTTCATCACATGAATGCTAAATTCGAAGCAGCTTTCGCTTCTGATGATGAAATCAAACAAATAACTGTAACAGATTACTATGAAGTGTTTAATCACAATGTAGAAACTCTTGAAGCTGTTGCTCCTGGTTGCGAAACCACCGGTTTAACCGAAGGTAGCCACTGCTCAATTTGTGGAGAAGTTTTCACAGCTCAAGAAGAAATTGCTGCTATTGGCCATAACTATGTAGATGGCACTTGTGCAAATTGTGGCAATCCTGATCCAGATGCTCCAACCTGCGATCATGCAGATGCTGTAGCAACTGTAAAAACACAACCTACTAAAGATGCTGAAGGCGTTATGACTTATACATGCGCTTGCGGCGAAACTTGGGAAGATAGCATTGCTAAGCCAGAAGCTACAGATGCTGTTACCTTTAAGGGCGACATCGTTGTATCCTCTGTTGTTGGCGCAAATATTACTATTTCTACTAAGCAGATGAGAACCGCTTACGGCGATACTGCTGAGTATTTCGTTGTTGTTGATTATCAGAAATATGGCGAAGGATATGTTCTTGGTGCTAAGAACGCAACTCTTACTGCTGCTGATAGAAATCCCACTTCCACAGCTAACAAGGATGTTATTACATTTGCTGACATTGCTCTTTATGAAATGACTCTTGATTTCACTATGACAATTTACTTCAAAAATGCTGAAGGTATTGTCGTTGGATATAGTGATTTCTCTACAAACATTGCAAATATGGCAAAAGTATATTGCGACACCTATCCCTCAAACGCTACCCTTTTAACTGCTATGGCTGATATGTGCGTATATGGCGACGAAGCTCAAAAATACTTTGCAACTGTTAACCCCGGTACTGACATTTGCGACGCAACATTCCCATCAGCTATTCTTGGCGAAACCTATATGGCTGCTAAGAGCTCTTCTGAAGGTATGCCTGCTGCAGGTGAATTTAACAATGCTAAGGGTTCTACAAAGATAGTTTCTTCTACCGGCTTTATTTCTGCAGGTCAGACTCTTGTAATTGGTGCTTCTAACGAGATTCAGTATACACTTCGTTATGACAATTATGATTGGGCAAATGTAGAAATTAAGGTTTACTATGAAGATTCAATCACTGGTCGTAAGGAAGTAACCTTAACCGCTGAGGATCTTATTGCTGACGGTACAGCAGGTAATGGTCAACCAAAGTTCAAGTATTCTTTCAAGGATCTTGCAATTTATGATCTTGACAAGACCGTTACAATGGATATGTACTACAATGGTACCTTAGAGTTAACAAGTGTTTATTCTCCTGGTAATTTCGTAAACACAAATATCTCTACAGCAAGTCTTACTCCCCTTCTTACTGCAATGGAACTCTTCTCCAACTCTGTTGGCGTACAGTTAACATTGCCTGAAAAATGGTAATTTTAAATTAATATATAAATTACTTATTCTTAAATTTTAATAACGAGGTGAAAAAGATGAAAGCATACTTAGAAGTTGTAAAATTCAATGCAGAAGACGTTATTACTACTTCAGGCACACCAGCAGCTTGCGCACAGCCTGGTCAGATCATTGACGAATGCGATCCTGAAGCTGAATAATTTCAGTTAATGGAAAAAAGGGGGCAGCTTACGCTGTCCCCTTTTGTTTTTGATTTTCACCCCAACATTTGTTACTAAACCTAAAAATGACATTAACCGCAATTTGGTAAGTGAATTTTGAAAAGTATCCTTGAATAACGGTTTATATTGTGGTAAAATAATCATGCGAGTTTGTCCCAATATAACTAAGTTAAAAATCTGTAACTGAGGAAATGATATGGAAATAGTTTCGAATTATAATAAATTGTTATTAAGTGTAGTAGGCAAGCAGGAAATAGATGCAAGCTCAGAATACCGTTTGGCAAAGCATACGTTTATGACTGAGTATAACGGTAATGTATTGCTTTATAATAATATTTCCAAAAGATTGTACCTTTTAAACGAGCAGGAAGCTAAGGCTTTTGAAAATTTACATGAGCTTGATTGTGAGGTTTTAAAGCCTTTTATTGAAGATTGGTCTTTGGTAAAACCCGATTTTGACGATGTGGCTTTTGCTGATCAGGTACGCTGGTTTTATGATAATTTTTTTAGAAAACACGAAAGACCGAACTTTATTATTTTTACAACTACAAAGTGCAACGCGAGATGTTACTACTGTTTCGAAAACGGTCAGCATAGGGTTGATATGACCGAGCAAACCGCAGAGGATGTTGCACAATACATAATAAAAAATGCACCTAATAAAAAGGTTTATATAAAATGGTTTGGCGGCGAGCCGCTTTATAATGAAAAGGTTATGGATATTATATGTGACCGCCTACAAGAAGCAGGGGTTAAATATGATACCAAAGCTACAACAAACGGTTATTTGTTCGACGAACAGATTATAAAAAAAGCTAAAGAAAAATGGATACTACATTCTGTTGTTATTACACTTGATGGAACAAGAGAAGTTTATAATAAAACAAAAAATTATATTTATAAAGACGTAGATGCTTTTGAGCGTGTAATTAAAAATATAGAAATGCTTTTGAAGAATGAGATTCGCGTTGCTATAAGACTTAATATTGGATTTGAAAATTTTGACAATATTAAAGAATTGGTTTTGTTTTTACAAAAACGTTTTGGTGATAATAAATTATTAAGTATAATCCCCATAGCGTTATATGACCTTGACGGTACGCGTTCTAACGAAGAACACGACCTTTTGGATGCTATGTTAAAGGAAATTGAGGAAATGACCTCAAAAAACAAATATCGCAAACTTACCGTAAAGATGTTTTCCGATATGGGCACACGCTGTATGGCAGAGCTTGATAGCTGTAAGGTAATCTCGCCTCGTGGTGAATTGGGTACCTGTGAGCATTATTCGGAGGGCGAAATGATGTATGGTAGCATTTATTCTGACAAAGAAAAGCTGGATGTAAAAAACTATTTCAAGCAACGTGATGTTTTAGAAGCCTGCAAAACATGTGTGTTATACGGTAATTGCGGCGGTGTTGGCAGATGTCCCGCACAAACACGTTCTTGCACAGAGGTTGAGCAAAAAGCAAAGCTTCGCAAATTGAGTAAAGCAATTATCGATACTTATGAAGAATATATTGAAAACGGCAGTAAAACAATTACTAAATAAAAAGGGGAAGTATTGTATTGACAGGATATGCAAATATTGCGGATTTTGAAATAGAAGTTCAGTGTGATTTTGAATTTTCTCTATTTGATTTTTCGAATAAAAATAATCATGAGGCAGATATGTCTATATCTATTGAGATGGAAGATGTCTATAATTATAGAAAATTAATGCAGACAAATACCTCGAAGTTTTCGTGTGCTTTTCAAATTACATTGGAAAAAATAGCAAAAAAATTACCTGAACACAATTCTTTTCTTTTACATTCGGCGACTTTTGAAGTGGATGGACAAGGAATTGCTTTTTCTGCTAAAAGTGGAACTGGAAAGACAACGCACATGATTAATTGGCAAAAACTTTTAGGCGATAAGATAACAATTATCAACGGCGACAAGCCTATTGTTCGTTTTTTTGATGACGAACCCGAAAATCCTTACGCTTACGGCACTCCTTGGAACGGAAAAGAGCGTTTTGGAAATGATTCATGCACACCATTAAAGCATATTTGTTTTATAGAGCGTGATGAAAAAAATTTTGTTACTTCTTTGGATAAGTCCGATGCGATAAATAGAATAATGAAGCAAGTGTATATTCCTGATGACCCTATCGCATTAGAGTTGACTTTGTCTTTAGTTGATAGACTTATATCTTGTTGTAAATTATGGGTTATACATTGTAATATGGAACCTGAATCTGCTGAGATTGCGTACAAAACGATATTTGGTAACAAATAATTGGTTGTGATTACATTTATTAAAAGGAATTTATTTCTATGAAATATATTGATGAAAAATTTAAAGATGAAAAACCGCAAGTGACAGTTGATAATATAATTGAAAAATTAAACAGTATTGGTATAACTTTAAGCGAAAAATGGAATGATTCCAAAATAGAAAATTGTTGTAGTTTAAGGGTGACAGCAGGCGGAAAAATTCCTGGAACTAATGGTAAAGGCATAACCAAGGATTTCGCGAGAGCGAGTGCTTATGGTGAATTTATCGAGCGTCTTCAAAGTGGTTTGTTTTTCTATAAGTATCAGTCTTTTGAAAACGATGAGTCGGTATTTCTTCATTCTTTTGCGCCGGATAAACGCTATATGACAAAAGAAGAAATTTTAGAAGATAGCGACTGGATGGATCCAATTGTAAAAAAATATGGTATTACAAAGCAAAGCATTGCGGATCAATGCCAAATTTATGCTTGTAGCGAAAAAATACTTACAATTCCGTTTTACAGTTTATTTGAGGATAAGTATGTGTATTTGCCGGCGGCATTAATTGAGCATATATATGGTGCTAATGGTTGTTGTGTTGGAAATACTAAGGAAGAAGCTTGGGTGCATGCCCTCTCTGAAATATTTGAAAGACATTCAAATATTTCGATATTAAAAAGTGGTAAGCCGGCACCGATTATCCCAAGAGAGAAGTTAAAAAATTTTGAAACCGTTAATGCGATACTTTCTAAAATAGATGAACAAGGCGTTTATGATGTCGAAATTCTTGATTATTCTTATGGCAAAAAGTTCCCTGTTATTGCAACAAGAATCATAAATAAAAAAACAAAAGGATATCTTGTTAATGTTGGCGCTGATCCTGTGTTTGAAATAGCAGTTGAAAGAACACTTACTGAAATATTCCAAGGTAGAAATTTAGATAATTTCACTTCTAGTCATAACGGAGCTATATTAAATAAGCTAAATGATATAAGCGAACTGGATAACGTTGTTAATCAAATAGAAACTGGTAATGGTTTATATACTGTTGATTTTTTTGCTGATGATGCAGGAGAAAATGAAGTTAGTTCGTTTTTGGATAACAGCAATAAAACCAATGAGCAACTAATGAAAGAAATTGTTAAACAGTATAAATCACTTGGTTTGCAGATTTACGTTCGCAATTATTCCTTCTTAGGCTTTCAATGTTATAAATTTGTGGTTCCCGGTTTTTCGGAAGCAAAAGGTGAAAGGTTGCAAGAACCTATACCCTCGTATTATTTTGCCGACCGTGCATCTAAAACATTGAGAAATATTAAAAAAGCGGATGCGGCAGCGCTTAGTGAACTTTTAATGTATCATAAAATGATTACTAATTTCATTAGCAGAAAAAACAATTTTAATTATCTTTCCGGATTGCCTCTTTCGAACACAAAATATAATACTGCATCTATTTATTTTGCATATGCAGCGTTGAAATTAAAAAACGAAAAGCTCTTCAATTCTTATATAGATACAGCGATATTGTTTACTTCTGATGAAGATAGTGATAAAGATTATTTGCGTGCTGTAAAACAGTGGATAACTTTTGAAAACAATGGTGTTTTGAGGGAAAAGGCTTTAAAAGTAATTGAAAAATTTTATTTTGCAGATACAGTTGAGCGTTTAAAGAAAAATTTAGAGTCTGAAACGTTGTTGGATGAATTTTTGGTTGAATGTGGAGACTGTTCAAACTGTAAGTTTAAACAAGACTGTTGTTATGAAAGCATTCGCGAAATCATAAAGAAAACCGGTGCGGAATACAGCAAATTTACAAATGGTCAAGCAAAGGAGAATTTTGCATTTTAATTTGACAGGTTGTAAGATTTGTGATACAATAACAAAAAACAAGGACATGGGTGATAATTATGAAACTAAAATATAATTTTATTGTTAATGAAGTAGCTGATAAGATGGTTGCGGTTGCAGTTGGTGGCGACCTTACCGATTTTAACGGTTTTATTAAAATGAACCACATTGGTGCGGAAATTTTCGAAATTTTAAAGACGGACGTAACTTTAGAAGAAGTTATTGCAAAAATGGCCGAAAAACACCCTGAAGCAACTTTAGAAGAAGCAACCGAAGAGGTTACTAACTTTGTTAAACAACTTCAAGAAGCAGGTGTTGTAGCATAATGTCAGAAATGACATACGAAAACTTTAAAATGGAACAGGGAATCGAGGAAAACGGAGAGGTTATGTGTTGCAGCTCGGGCGTAAGCATGTATCCGATGTTGCGCCACCGCAAAGATATGGTTGTGGTGAAAAAGGTTGACCGCCCGTTGAAAAAGTATGATGTTCCGCTTTATCGCTTAAAATCGGGCAAACTTGTGATGCATCGCATTTTAAAGGTTACTGATAACGGTTATATTATCAGAGGGGATAATCTCTTGGAGAAAGAGTATAACATAACTGATGAAAATATAATCGGTGTTCTAAAAGCGTTTTATCGCGGCGGTAAGTTTTATGATTGCGAAAAAAGTGTGATTTATAAAATTTACGTTAGAATCAATCCGCTTTTTTACCCTTTGCGCTATGTTTGGAAAAAGTTAATCAAACCGATTTTAGTTAAAATTAAACACAAAATTTTTAAATAAACCAAAGTGAATTTTCACTTTGGTTTATTTTTTTAAATGTAAAATGTAAAGTGCAAAGTGTAAAGTTTCGGTGTCGCGTTGCGATATATATATCCATCGCTTCGCGATACATTAATTTTACATTTTGCATTTTACATTTTAAATAATTGTGAAAATATTTTTTATTTTCACAATTATTTAATAAAAATTCTTTATTTTTGCGATAAGGTGTGGTATAATTTAGTGTGAATAGTTATGTAAAAGGAGGAGTAGGCAAAATGATTAAAAAAGCAGTTTGTTTTATAATGGCGCTATGCATTTTGATTTCGCTTTGCGGTTGTGATGTTTTGGTTACGGATACGGCAGAATTGCTTTCTCCGCCTTTGCCGATAGAGGATTTGTACCCGATTTCGAAGGAGGTTGCTGCAACGGCAGGTGGCGCTTATACTTTGCAATATCCCTCAAGAGGTGCGTACCGTTCGGCGATACTTCAAAAAGACATTGATGATGACGGCGTACAAGAAGCTTTCGCTTTTTACAGTATGGCAGACGGCGAAGTTATAACAATGCATATTAATATGATTGATTATGTAAAAGGCAGATGGACAAGTGTTGCCAAGCAAAAAATTATTGCCGGCGGCGTAAACAAAATTGATTTTTGTGATTTGGATAATGACGGAAAACTTGAGATTTTAGTCGGTTGGGAAGTTTATGGTACGAGTGAGATGCAGTTGGCGGTTTATAGCTATAATTCCAACTCATTAACCCAAAGGTTTTTGCAAAAATACACCCACTTTATTACCTGTGACCTTGACCTTGACGAAAAAAATGAATTATTTGTTATTTCGACCAATGCTGCAGAGGAAATGAACACAGCGTTAGCCTATGTGTTCGATAAAGATGGCGCGGATTTGAGATATTCGTGCGAATTGGATTCGACAGTGAAATCAATAAACGAACCTATTGTTGCGGAGCTTTCTTCAGGCAGACCTGCGGTTTATATTGATGAAATTAAGGGTGTAGGTGCAGTAACCGAGGTAATTTTTGTTGATAAAAACAGGTTTGTAAACCCTTTCTTTGACCCTGTGCTTCGTGAAACTTCGGTAACGCTAAGACCTTCGACTTTTACGGTTACTGATATAAATTCGGATGGGGTTTTAGAAATACCGATACAAAAAAATGTCCCTTCGGTTGCAAGAACAACGGTTAATGAGACACTTTACCTTACAAATTGGTGCTCATTTAACGGAGAAACCCTTACAAATCAACAAACAACGATGATAAATGTTAATGATGGGTATTCTTATTTAGTATCGCCGAAATGGGCGGACAGTATTGCCGTTTTAAAGGATACTGATAAGCGTATACGCGAGATTTATGAGTACGACAACGAGACTATGACGGTTGGTGAAAGTTTGATTTACTTTGGCGCTGTTAATTTGTCTGACTGGGACGCGCAAAAGTATAAAAAAGCGGGTTATAAAAAAATACTTTCTACTAGTAAGGATGTTTTTTTCTGCAAAATTTCAAAAAAAGCAGAGCAACAAGGCATTACCTTTGAAAGTGTAAAAAACAATTTTAAACTGTTTGAATAGGAGTGTAAAAATTGAAACGACTTTTGATTGTTGAAGATGAAGTTGCTATTAGAGAATTTGAGGCTATAAACCTAAAACGCGTTGGATATACCGTTGTAGAAGCGGGTTCAGGTGAAGAGGCGCTTGAGATATATGATAATGATTTTGAAGGGTTTGATATTGCTCTTCTTGATATTTCGATGCCCGGAATGGACGGATTTACCCTTTGTAAAGAACTTCGTAAGCGTAGCGAAAATTTAGGTATTATAATGCTTACCGCGCGTACACAAGAAATGGATAAAATTAGCGGTTTGATGCTCGGAGCGGATGATTATATAACAAAACCATTCAGCCCGACCGAACTTTTAGCAAGGGTTGACTCTCTAAATCGCCGTGTTGAAATGAATAGTGTTAAAAAACCTGTGCCATCGGATGATATTATTTTAGGTGAATTCACCCTTAATTTGAGAAGAAGAACATTACTTAAAAATGATAAAAACATTGAACTTACACAGGTTGAGTTCCAAATGATTGAATATTTCTTCCAAAATCCTGATATCGCGCTTGACCGTACCGATATACTTAACAAGGTTTGGGGAAGCAATTATTTCGGCGAAGAAAAAATTGTCGATGTTAACATTCGCCGTTTGAGAATGAAGGTTGAAGATGACCCATCTAATCCAAATAGACTTCTTACAGTTTGGGGTATGGGTTATAAGTGGAATACAAATTAATTTGATTTTAAATTTTAGAAAGGAGAAGGTTTTATGCAACTTGAAATTAAATTCAAAAGTATTGCGGTAAGATGGTTTTTTAATATTTTCTTGATCGTGGCTGTAATAGCGTTAACCGTTTCTATTGCCTTCTCTGTAATATTTAACTCAATTTATAACGAAAGAATACAGTCGTTGGCTGATGATTACGCTTATGAGTTTTCGGCTCTTTCAGTTTCGAGCAAACAAAACTTTAAGGATACTGCCTTTGCAATAGCAAAAGAGTTTGCGTACAAAGACAAAATAGAAGTTCAGGTTATCGATAGAAATGATGAAGTTATTGTTTCTACAACAGGATTTCTTTTAGATGAATATGATATGCCGGATTATTTCAACGCTAAAAAGAGCGGTAATAGTGAACTGTATAAAGGAACTACTAAATCCGGTGAGCCTATAATGGCAAGAACAACTATAATTTATAATGAATCGGGCGAAAGGCTTGGCGCATATCGTTGGATAACTTCAATGAGCAGTGCTAATAAGGCGATGGGCTTAATAGTTGTTGTTATAGGATTTATAGCGCTTAGTGTAATTGTTTTCTTTGTGATTTCGGGTGTGTTTTTTGTAAAATCTATTGTTACACCTATTAGAGATGTTAGCGCAATGGCGAGAAAAATCGCGATGGGTGATTTTGAGTCGCGAATTGAAATCAAGAAAAATGATGAAATAGGCGAACTTTGCGATACGATTAACTATATGGCTAACGAGTTAAGTCAGGCTGAAAATCTTAAAAATGACTTTATTTCTTCGGTTTCGCACGAACTCAGAACTCCGCTTACCGCGATTAGAGGTTGGGGCGAGACAGCGAAAATGTCACTCGGAAGTGATGAAGAACTTGTGAAACGCGGTTTAGATGTAGTGCTTTCTGAAGCCGACCGCCTTTCCGGTCTTGTTGAAGAATTGCTTGACTTTTCACGTATGCAAACGGGTAGGTTGTCCCTTAATTATCAAAATGTAAATGTTTCAAAAATACTTGCTGAATCAGCGGATATGTACGAAGAACTTTCCCGTAAGCAAGGTATTGAGTTAGTATTTACAAGACCGAGTGAAGAATTGACTGTTTTGGGCGACTCTGACCGACTAAAACAAGTGTTTATAAATATTATCGATAATGCGGTTAAGTATACTGAATCGGGTGGTCAAGTTTTAATTAACCAACTCCACGAAGAAGGTTGCGTAAGAATTGTTGTTAAGGATACCGGTGTTGGTATTCCGGCGCAGGATATTGACCGTGTAAAAGAAAAGTTTTATAAAGCAAATAAAACTGTTCGCGGTTCGGGTATAGGCCTTGCCGTAGCAGATGAAATTATAAAACAACATCAAGGTTTGTTGTTCTTAGGAAGTACTGAAGGTGTGGGAACTACAGTTACTATTGTTTTACCGCTTTACGAACCGCAAGAAGAACAAACTATAGAGGAAGAAACAGTAGAACTTATAGGAGAAACTAATGAGTAAAAAATATACTTCAATAGGTGGACAGGCGTTAATCGAGGGCATTATGATGAAAAGCCCTGAAAAAACTGCTATGGCAGTAAGAAAGCCTGATAAGTCTATAGAAATTATTTATCTTGAAGAAAAAGATAGTATTAAAATTGCAAAACTCCCTGTTATAAGAGGGGTAGTTAATTTTATAAAAGCAATGGTACAAGGTTACAAAGCGCTTATGATTTCAGCCGACAAATCAGGGTTTACCGATTTAGAGGAAGAAAAGACCGAAAAAAACGAAAAGAAGGAAAGTTTGTTTTTTACAATAATAATGGTACTCGGGTCTGTTTTAGGCGTTGCCCTTTCGATAGTTTTGTTTATGTTGTTACCAAGATTGTTTGTAGGTCTTTTGGAAAACGTTTTTGCAACCGATTTTTCAAAATTTGTGCGTTCGGGAATAGAACAACTCTTGAAACTTACAATATTTGTTGGTTATGTTTGGGCGGTATCCTTTATGAAGGATATAAAACGTGTATTTATGTACCACGGTGCCGAACATAAAACAATCTTTTGTTACGAAGCGGGGCTCCCTTTAACTGTGGAAAATGCTCGAAAGCAAACCCGTTTCCACCCAAGATGCGGAACTTCGTTTATGATACTTATGATTTTAATTAGTATTATAATTTCTACCGTAGTTCAAATGATTTTCCCACAAGTTTATGATATCGCGTGGGCTTGGGTTATAATAAAAATTTTACTTATTCCGTTAACTTGCGGTGTTGGTTACGAAGTGCTTAAGGCTTGTGGTAAATATGATAATGTAATAACTAAAATTATCTCTGCACCGGGACTTTGGTTGCAAAGACTTACTACAAAAGAACCAGAGGATGATATGCTCGAAATCGCTATTGCTGCGATAAAAGCGTGCGAACCGGAAATTCCTGACGTAGAAAGAAACGAAGTTGAGGAAGAAATAAACGATGACAATATTTGAAGCCTATGTAGAGGCTAAAAAAAGGTTAGAAGCCGCAAAAATCGAAGATTATGTTTTTGAAGCAAAACAAATTATAAAATTTATAACCGGCTATAATAACGGGCAAATATTAACTAACTACCAACAACCGCTTACCGAATTTCAAAAAAATTATTTAACTGCGGTGCTTCGCCAAAGGGAAATAAGATATCCGTTACAGTACATTTTCGGTGAGTGGGAGTTTTACGGAAGACCTTTTAAGGTTGGCGTGGGTGTTTTGGTGCCAAGGGCCGATACTGAAATTTTAGTCGAAAAATGTTTAGAATTTTTAAAGGGCAAAGAAACCCAAAAAATTCTTGATTTGTGTACAGGAAGCGGTTGTGTTGGAATAACTCTTGCAAAAGAAATACCGACTTCTAATGTAAAAATGCTTGAAAAGTATGAGGAAGCGTTTAACTACGCAAAACAAAATATAACATTAAACGCGGCGGAAAATGCAACCCTTGTTAAAGGTGACATTTTTGAATCGGATTTTGCGGAAGAAGGGTTTGACTTAATAGTAAGTAACCCACCTTACATACCGCAAAATGAAATGAATGAAATTTCACCCGAAACAAAGTTAGAGCCCGAAACTGCACTTTTAGGCGGAGAAGATGGCCTCGATTTTTACAAAGCAATTATAAAAAATTATAAAAAAAGCCTAAACAAAGATGGCGTTATTGCCTTTGAGGTTGGAATTAATCAAAGCAGCAAGGTTGCCGATTTGTTAAAAGAAAACGGCTTTAAAGATATAACTATTACAAAAGATTTAAATAATATTGAAAGAGTAGTTACTGCAATAGGAGGAAACGCAAATGGCAATTAAAAAAGCACCTATAAAGTCACCTGAAAAAATGGTAGAACAAGAGGAAAAACAAAAAGCACTAAAAACCGCTATGGACCAAATTGAAAAGCAGTTTGGTAAAGGCGCGGTAATGCGTTTGGGCGAAAACGCAGGAATGACAGTTGAACATATAAAAACAGGTTCTTTAACACTTGATATTGCTTTAGGTATAGGCGGTATTCCAAAGGGAAGAATTGTTGAAATTTACGGACCTGAATCTTCAGGTAAAACAACCGTTGCGCTTCATTGTGTTGCCGAAGCTCAAAGAGCGGGTGGAACCGCGGCGTGTATTGACGTTGAACACGCGTTAGACCCTGTTTATGCGGCTAACCTTGGTGTTGATATTGATTCGCTTTTGGTTTCTCAACCTGATTCGGGCGAACAAGCGTTGGAAATTGCCGAAGCGTTAGTACGTTCGGGCGCTATTGATATAATTGTAATCGACTCGGTTGCGGCTTTGGTAACAAAGGCGGAAATTGAAGGCGAAATGGGTGACAATCACGTTGGTCAGTTGGCACGACTTATGTCACAAGCACTTCGTAAATTAACAGGTGCGCTTTCTAAAACTAATTGTGCCGCTATTTTTATTAACCAATTACGTGAAAAAATCGGCGTTATGTACGGCAACCCTGAAGTTACAACAGGCGGTCGTGCGCTTAAGTTCTATTCATCGGTTAGAATTGATGTTAGAAAGGGCGAACCTATTAAAGACGGTAGCGATATAGTTGGTGTTCACACCAAAGCAAAAATCGTTAAAAATAAGCTTGCTCCTGCATTCAAGGTAGCGAAATTTGATATTATGTACGGCACAGGTATATGCCATACAGGCGAAATAATTGATGTTGGTGCCGACCTTGGAATACTTAAAAAATCGGGCGCGTGGTTCTATTACGGCGAAACTCGTTTGGGCCAAGGCAGAGATAATGTTAAAAAGTTATTCGAAGAAAATAAGGAACTTGCAGCTGAAATTGAAGAAAAGATTATGGCAGCAGTTAGTGAGCAAAAGGATGCGGTTGTGCCACCTGTTCAGGATGATGAATTTATTATGCCAACCGAACCGGTTGCTCGTCCGCGCAAGACAATAGATATTGATATTGCGGTTGATGAATAATGCAAATTGTTGCTATAAACAAGGCTAAACAGCATTTAAATACGGTAGTATTAGACAATGGTGAACAGATTTCTTTAGATATTACGGTTTGCGGTGAAAATCTTTTAAAGGTAGGCAAAGAATTAACCGACGGGGATTTAAAGCAACTAACCGAACAATCCGATTACCAAAGAGCAAGGTCGCGAGCGCTTTGGTATTTGGATAGAGGGGATGTTACCGAAAAGGCGCTTTTTCAAAAACTTGTAAGAGCAGGATTTAATGAAAAGGCGAGTGCTAAGGTTATTAAAAGATTTGTAGAAGTAGAACTTTTAAATGACCGCCGTTATGCCGAAAACTATGCTGAAAAACTGCTAAATAGTAATGTTTCAAAGCGCGAGGCGGTCTATAAAATGCTATCTAAAGGTGTTCCGTATGATTTAGTAAAAGAAGTGCTAGACAACTTTGATACTGATGAGGAACAACAAATCAAAAATTTAATTGAAAAAAAGTATAAGAATAAAATTATTGCTGAAAACGGTGCGCAAAAAGTATTCGCGTCCCTTATAAGAAAAGGTTTTTCTTATTCGGCAGTAAGAAACAGTATAAAAGATTACATAGAAGAACAAGAATTTTGTGGGGAATAATATGTATAAAGTAAGTATGGTGTCTTTGGGCTGTCCTAAAAACCAAGTAGATGCCGAAATGATGCTTTATGATTTAAAGGCGGCAGGTTTTGAAATTTGTAGCGTTGAGGCTGAGGCTGACGCAATAATAATTAACACCTGCGGATTTATTGAAGAAGCCAAAAGTGAAGCGATTGAAAATATTTTAGAGGTCGCAAACTATAAAAAAGAGGGCAAATTAAAAGTACTTATAGTTACGGGGTGTCTTGCCGAAAGGTATAAAGACGATGTTACCGAAGAAATACCCGAAGTTGATGTTTGTGTTGGTATTGGCTCGAATAAAGATATTGCCGAAATTGTTAAAGCAGCAATAAAGGGCGAAAAGAAAAATTATTACGGCGAAAAACATGAGCTTAATTTAAGCGGTAAACGAATTTTGGGAGGCTATCCTTTTACTACCTATTTAAAGGTTGCTGATGGTTGCGATAACTGTTGCACCTATTGTGCAATTCCAAAAATCCGCGGTAAAATGCGAAGCCGTACTATTGAGGATTGTGTTTTAGAGGCTAAAGAGTTAGCAAAAGGCGGAGTTAAGGAATTGGTTGTAGTAGCGCAGGATACGACCGCTTATGGAACCGATATTTACGGAAAAGCCGCTTTGCCCGAGCTTTTAAAGGAACTTTGTAAAATAGAGGGTCTTCATTGGATTAGAACACTTTATACTTATCCCGATAAAATCACCGATGAATTGTTAGATGTAATAGCGAGTGAAAAGAAACTTGTTAAATATCTTGATATACCAATTCAACACGTAAACGGCGAAATTTTAAAGAAAATGAACCGCAAGGGCGATAGGGAAAGTTTGGGCGCTTTGATTGAAAATATAAGAAAAAAAGTTCCTGAAATCACCCTTAGAACAACCCTTATAACAGGTTTTCCAACCGAAACCGATGAACAGTTTAGCGAAATGGCGGACTTTGTTAAAAAATATCGTTTTGATAGACTTGGTTGCTTTACCTATTCTGCGGAAGAAGGAACTATTGCCGCCCAAATGGATGGTCAAGTTGAGGAGCAAACAAAGGTTGACCGAATGGAAAATATAATGGAAGCCCAACTAACGATTGCCGAAGAAAAAAATGAGGAAAAAGTAGGTAAGATTTTAGAGGTTTTAGTTGAAGGGTATGATGATTATATTAAATGTTATTTCGGTAGAACTGAGGGCGATGCGCCTGAAGTTGACGGAAAAATATTCTTTATGTCGCAAAGAGAAATAAAACTTGGCGATTTTGTGAACGTTAGAGTAAACGATTGTATAAATTATGACTTGTTAGGAGAGTTAGAAGAATGAATACACCAAATAAATTAACACTTGGAAGAATGATTGCAACCCCAATTTTTATGGCAGTTATGCTTATTCCTTTTAAATTTCAGTATACAGTAGCGCTTGTTTTGTTTGCATTGGCGTCCCTTACTGATATGATTGATGGTCAAATGGCAAGAAAATACAATATGGTAACAGATTTTGGTAAGTTTATGGACCCACTGGCTGATAAAATGCTTACAACTGCCGCTTATTTAGGATTTATGTTCATTTACGGACCTACAAATTTCTCTTGGCATATTGTTGTTATTAACTTTATTGTTCTTTTCAGAGAGTTTGCGGTATCTTCAATCCGTTTGGTAGCAGTTACTGCGGGTGGTAAGGTTGTTGCTGCAAATATGTGGGGCAAACTTAAAACTGTAAGTCAAATGCTTGGAATAGTTTTTGCTTTGGCTGTATATGCTTTAAAAGAATTCAGTATTTTATCTAAAGGCGTTTTTGCTACTTTAGATATTGTTATTATTGCGTTATTCTGGATTTCGGCTGTGCTTTGTGTAATTTCAGGCGCAATTTATATCTACGGCGGAAGAGAATATATTGCTAACGCAAAATAAAGAGTGGGTGAAACTTTGTTTAGTAGATTAAAGGAAGATATTAAAGCCTTTATGGACCGCGACCCTGCGGCAAGAAATGCTTTGGAAATTTATTTTCTTTATCCCGGTTTTAAAGCTATTAGAATGCATAGAAGAGCTAACTTTTACTATAGACACGGGCTTATGTTTTTAGCGCGTGCCGTATCGCAAAGGGCGGTTAGAAAAACGGGTATTGAAATACATCCGGGCGCTACAATAGGAAGAAGACTTGTTATTGACCACGGAACAGGTATTGTTATTGGTGAAACAACCGAAATTGGCGATGATGTACTTATTTACCAAGGCGTAACGCTTGGCGGTACAGGTAAAGATACAGGCAAACGCCACCCAACCATTGGCAATAATGTTATGATAAGTGCCGGTGCAAAGGTTTTAGGACCTTTTAAAATAGGCGATAATTCGCGTGTTGCGGCGGGAGCGGTAGTTTTAGAAGAAGTACCGCCAAATTCTACTGTTGTTGGTGTTCCTGCAAGGGTAGTTCGCCAAGATGGTAAGCGCGTAGCGCTTGACCAAATTCACATTCCTGACCCTGTTAAGCAAAAGATGGATTCTTTAGAAGAACGCATTTTGCAACTTGAAGGTCTCATTAGCACAAAAGGAGAAAAGAAATGAAAATTTTTAATACATTAACTCGCCAAAAAGATGACTTTAAACCTATTACCGAGGGTGAAGTTAAAATATATGCTTGTGGTCCTACTGTGTATAACTATATTCATATAGGTAACGCAAGACCGCTTTGTGTATTTGATGTGCTTCGCCGTTACTTTGAATGGCGCGGTCTTAAGGTAAATTTTGTTCAAAACTTTACCGATATTGATGATAAATTAATAAACAAGGCTAACGATGAAGGTATTACTGTGCCGGAAGTTGCCGAAAGATTTATAAACGAATTTTGGACTGACGCTAAGGGACTTAATGTGCGCGAGGCTACAGTGCACCCAAAAGCAACCGATAATATTGCCGAAATTCAAGGAATTATTTCAACCCTTATTGAAAAAGGTTATGCTTATGAAGCAAATGGGGACGTTTACTACCGCGCTAAAAAGTTCAAAGAGTACGGTAAACTTTCTCATCAACCTCTTGAAGATTTGGAAGCGGGCGCAAGAATAGAAACCGGCGATATTAAGGAAGACCCAATGGACTTTTGTCTTTGGAAAGGCGCAAAACCCGGCGAACCATTTTGGGAATCTCCTTGGGGTAACGGTAGACCCGGTTGGCATATAGAATGTTCTGCAATGGCAGGAAGATATTTAGGTAAAACTATTGATATTCACTGCGGAGGTCTTGACCTTACATTCCCACACCACGAAAACGAAATTGCTCAAAGTGAAGCGGCAAACGGCTGTGAATTTGCACATTATTGGATGCACAACGGTTTTATCAATGTTGATAACCACAAAATGTCTAAGTCGCTCAATAACTTCTTTACTGTACGTGACGTTGCGGAAAAATATGGTTACGAGGCTATTCGTTACTTCCTTATTTCTTCACAATACAGAAGTCCAATAAACTATTCGGTAGATATTATTGAACAAGCGAAAAATTCGCTCGAAAGACTTTATACCTGCCGCAATAATATTGATTTTGCGCTTAAAAATGCCGAAGAAGGCGGCGAAGTACCTAACTTTGTCGAAGAATATAAAAATAAATTTATTATTGCTATGGATGATGACCTTAATACTGCGGATGCTTTGGCAGCTATATTTATGCTTGTGCGCGATATAAATACTGCTATTGCAAACGGTGCAAAAAGAAAAGAGTTAGAAGCATTTGCGGATATGTTCGACCAATTAACAGGTGTATTAGGTCTTGTTTACAACCGTAAGCAAGAAGTTTTGGATAGCGATATTGAAGAACTTATCGAAAAACGTACTAAAGCGCGTAAGGATAGAGACTTTAAAACTGCCGACGCTATTAGAGACCAATTAAAAGAAATGGGTATTATTCTTGAAGATACCCCACAAGGTGTTAAATGGAGCAGAAGTTAATTAAAAAAGAGCCTTTAGGTAAAGACTTTTTTATAAATGTCACAGCCCATCACACCTTTGGGACTGACGCAGTTTTGCTATCACATTTTGCGAAGGCAAAGCGAAGCGACACAATGGTAGATATGGGTACAGGTTGTGGAATAATTCCGCTTTTAATGTTGCGCGATGGCAATTTAAAAACTGCTGTTGGTGTTGATATTAGCGAAGAAGCAATTTTTGTGACCAAAAAAACAATCGAAGAATTAAATCTTAAAAATTTTAATGCAATACACAGTGATTTGAACGATTTAAAGGGTAAGGTTGAGTTTGGGAGTAACACACTTGTTACTTGCAATCCGCCTTATAAAGCGCCAAATGCGGGGATTAAAAATCCTGACGAATATCATAAGGTGGCGCGTCACGAAGTGGCGTGTACTTTAGAGGATATAGTGAAAGTTGGTGCTAAACTTTTGCAAACGGGCGGAAGACTTTGTATGTGCCATAGACCCGAAAGATTAGCTGAACTTATGGCGCTTATGAGTGAGTATAAGGTGGAGCCTAAAAGGTTGCGCCTTGTGTGTCAGCGCAAAGGCGAAGAGCCTTGGCTTGTACTTGTTGAGGGCAGACGCTCGGGCAACATTGGTCTTCGTATAGAGCCTACGCTTTATGTTGAAGAAAACGGGAAATTTTCAAGTGAAATGATTGAAATTTATGGCGCTTATAAGGAGGCGTATCTGACTTGAGCGGAAAACTTTATATTGTAGGTACGCCGATAGGTAATTTATCGGATTTTAGCCCTCGTGCTATTCAAACGCTTAAAGAGGTTGATTTTATAGCGGTTGAGGATACAAGGGTAACGGTAAAACTTCTTAACCATTTTGGTATAAAAAAAGAAATGCTCGCATATTACGAGCATAACAAAAATTCAAAAGGAAATCTTATTATAGAAAGATTATTGAAGGGCGAAAATTGTGCCCTTGTCTCTGATGCGGGAATGCCCGCTATCTCCGACCCGGGTGAAGATTTGGTTCGTGCAGCATATGAAAATGATATACAAGTAGAGTCAGTGCCGGGACCGAGCGCTTTGATAACTGCCCTTGCAATTTCGGGAATGCCAAGCGGAAGATTTTGTTTCGAAGGCTTTTTAACTATGAATAAAATAGGTCGCCGAGTGCATTTGCAAGAACTCAAAACCGAAAAGCGAACAATGATTTTTTACGAAGCACCGCATAAACTACTTGCAACCTTAAAAGATATGTTAAGGGAGTTTGGTGACCGTAAAATCGCATTAGTGCGCGAACTTACAAAATTACACGAAACAGTTTTCCACACTACATTTTCGGAGGCGATTGCCTTTTATGAAGAAAACGCCCCAAAGGGTGAGTTTGTTTTAATTGTTAACGGTGCAAACGAAGAAACGGTAGTTTATACTTTGGAAGATGCTTTGAAGATTGCAAGAAAGTTAGTGAGCGAAGGGCAGTCAACTTCCCTCGCAGCAAAAGAAGCGGCATCAATTACCGGCTTTAAAAAAGGTGAAATCTACAAAGAAATTTTAGAATAAATTTAAATTATAAAGGTGTTATTAAATGGCGAATAAAGAAAACTTTGAATTCGAAGATATTTCTTCTAGTTCTAATCCTTTATACTTTGAGGACATTGTGTCCGATAGTAAAAACACAATAGAGCCAAACGAAGAATATATAGTTCTTAATACATTGTCGGCAAATAGAAGATATAAAAAGAAACGTCACGGAATAGTTGGCTTTTTTCAAGCGATTGGTGATAAACTATCTGATTTTTGGAAAAGGCAAAAAAAATGGCAAAAGGCAACTATTATTTCATTATCTTCTATAATTTTAGCATTAACCTTACTTGTGGTCTGGGTTCTTACATTTTTTAGATATAATTATAATGGGCAATTTTCAAATAACCCTAATGATTTAGGTTTTACACAAGTTATAAACAATAATGTTGTTAATGTAGCTTTATTTGGTATTGATACACGTAGTGCGAATAGTTTTAAAGGTAATTCGGATAGTATTATGATTTTAAGCATTAATACTAAAACCAAGAAAATAAAGATAATATCTGTTTTGAGAGATACATTATCGCCTATTACCAAAAACGGAAAAACCACATACAAAAAGATTAACAGTGCGTATGCAAGCGGCGGACCGGAACTTGCGGTTAAAACCCTTAATGAAGTGTTTAAACTTGACATTTCGGAATATGCAACGGTAAACTTTTTTGGAATGGCTGATATTATTGATGCGGTAGGCGGAATAGATGTTGAACTCACTGCAAAAGAGGTTCAGCCAATTTCTAAAAATAGATCCGCTTTAAATGCTTGTATTGCTGAAGTTTGTGCTCAACTTAAAAAAGATCCGAACGATTACTATGTTTTAAAGTCGGGCAAACAACACTTAAACGGAACACAAGCAGTTGCTTATTCGAGAATAAGAAAAACTGCAAATATTTGGGGAACAAATAACGATTACGGCAGAACCGACCGTCAAAGATATGTTATGGAACAACTTTTTAACAAGGCCATAACTATGGATAAAACCAAATATTTAAAGTTGGTTAAGGCCTTAATTCCTTGCAGCGAAACTTCACTCTCTTACGATGAAATTTTGTCTCTTGCGGTAAATGTGTTGCTTGAATCTCCGACATTTAGTCAAGATAGATTGCCAAGAGAAGAGTATCAAATGAGAGCTCCTAGCATTAAAGGTGTTGGCTCTTGCGTTTATTACGATTTGGATTTTGCGGCAGATTTAATACATGCATTTATTTATGATGATGTCACATTCGATGAATATACCAAGGAAAACGGTATTACAAAATACGATTGGTATAGAAAAGATGTAAAAGGTCCTGAAACAAGTGGCGGTACAACATCTTCGAAACCAAGTACTTCTTCTAACTCTACAACATCTTCAAAACCTACTACTAGCACGAATAGCGGTACTGGGAATAATCAAACCTCTTCCGAAACAACTTCGAGTGAAGACTCATCAAAACCAAACGACTCGGATGGTAACGAATCAAAACCCGACAACTCAGGAGGAAATCAAGGCGGGGTTACTTCCGGAAATACGGGAACTAGCGATTCGGACGAAACCCAAGAAGATGAAGAATAGTTGGTTAAATGTTTAGGGTATATGATATGAAAAAGAATCATTGTGAAAATTGCGTGAATTATTATTATGATGAGGAAATTGATTGTTACTGCTGTGATGTTTCACTTGATGAAGATGAAATGCAAAGATTTTTAACAAGCAGTAACTTCAACTGTCCTTATTATGAATTTTATGATGAATACGGAATTGTAAGAAAACAAAATTGAGGTATCAAATGTTTTATTTTTATTTAATAATTAGTTTATCGGCGGCTGTGACTCAAGGATTTTTATGGGGCGCTTCTTGGTGGCTTATTGTAACAGCAGTGAGCACATTTGTTTCGCTTTACATAGTAAGTTTTGCCTTGCTTTTTATACCGTTGTTACTTGTAAGTTTAAAGTCTAAACCTGAAAAGTATAGCGGATATTTCCGCTTTTGGATTAAAGAACTTTTGCCGATTATAGTGTTTGCTTTGGGTGTAAAGGTTGAAGTTAGCGGTCTTGAAAAGGTTAAAAGAGAAGAAAAACTTTTCTTTATATGTAACCATCAACACGATTTTGACCCTGCTATTATACTAAACCTTTTCCCTGACAACTGGATTTCGCCTATAGGAAAAAAGGATATTTTAACCGAAAAACCTTTTATCGCAAAGGTAATGCATAAACTTGACGGACTTTTTATTGATAGAGAAAACGATAGAAAAGCGGTAGAAACAATAGTAACAGCCGCTAAAAAGTTAAAGCAAAAAAAGGTTTCTATTTTAATTTTCCCTGAAGGGTATACAAGTAAAACTTGTGAGTTGTTACCATTTAGAAACGGCGCTTTAAAAATTGCGTACAAATCAGCGGCACCTATTGCGGTGTGTGTTTTGAATAACACTCAACAAATCACAAAAAATATGTTTAGAAGAAAAACAGTCGTAAACTTTAAAGTAATAGATGTTTTAGAGTATGAAGATTATAAAGATTTATCGACTGTAGAACTTGGCGAAAAACTTCACGAGAGAATGAAAAACGAATTAGATAATCTGAAAAAATCCTTGAGTTAAAACTCAAGGATTTTTTATATCTTTTATAATTGTATAAATTATGAATGCCGCGCTGATTATTAGGAGGATTATCCCAATCCATATTACATAAATAATAGGACTTGAAGGCTCTTTTTCGTTGTAAAAACCATCTTCGTTAAAGGTTTCAAAAATATCTTCAATATAAGAAGTGTCAAGTGAAGATTTAGTATAAAAACTCAAAGTATAAAGCTTTTTGTTTGAAACGGTTATAAAATTCGTTATAATAAATTTTCCGCCGCTATCGGTAGTTTCTACTTCGGTTTTAACAAATTTTTGTCCGTTTTTGTTTACAACTTGTCCTGAAACACCTTCGGGGATAAGAGCTTCTTCGGTTAAGATTAGGGCTGTATCATCGCTTAAATGAGTAAGATTTCCAATTTTCTTTGAAAATTCGGTTTCTTTTTCGGTTAGTTTAATTTGTTTAGTGTTATTTTTATTTATTGCAAAATAAGTGATATAATTTTCCTTGCAAATATTTGAAAGTTCTTTTTCAGTCAGTTTCAAAACATCACAAATTTTTTCGGTATCTTCACCTAAAACCAGAAATTCGTTACTTGTATTTAGTGCAAAAACCGAAATGTTTAAAATGGTGCAAAAAGCAAAAATAAAACAAATTAACCTTTTAAGCATAAAATCCCTCTTTATAATGATTGTAGTTTATCGGCTTTGCACAAATAAATTCTTGAAAATTTATTTGTGCACGATACTCATTGCAATGGATATAGTCAAATTTTCATTGAAAATTTGCTCCCAAATCAAAGATTTGGTGGCGAAACAGTAAATTATTTTACTGTTTCGACTAACTATAACCATTATAAATTGTTTTGTTTTTTCGCAGCGGTAAGGGTGTTTTGCATAAGCATTGCAATAGTCATAGGACCTACACCACCCGGCACAGGGGTAATTGCGGAGCATTTTTCTTTAACGTTTTCAAAGTCAACGTCGCCCACAAGTTTGCCATCAACACGGTTAATACCAACGTCAATAACAACTGCACCCTCTTTTACCATATCGGCAGTAACAAAGTTTGGTCTGCCAACTGCGGCAACCAAAATGTCAGCGCTAGCGCAAATGCTTTTAAGATTTTGTGTTTTAGAGTGGCAAACGGTTACGGTTCCGTTTTTGTGGAGTAATAACATAGACATAGGTTTGCCAACTATGTTAGAACGTCCGATAACAACACAATTTTTGCCAGAAATATCGATTCCTTCAAAGTCGAGCATTTCCATAATTCCAGCAGGTGTGCAAGGAACAAAATCATAGTCACCAATCATAATTTTTCCCACGTTTGCAGGGTGGAAAGCATCCACATCCTTTTCAGGAAGGATGGAATTTATAATAATGCTTTCATCCAAGTGTTTTGGAAGCGGTAGTTGGCAAAGAATACCGTTAATGCTTTTTTTGTTGTTAAGTTCTTTAATAAGCGCCAAAAGTTCTTCTTGTGTTGTACTTTCGGGCAAAGCATATTCTTCCGAAATAATGCCAAGCGCTTCGCAAGCCTTTTTCTTGTTTGCAACGTATACTTTTGAAGCAGGGTATTCACCCACAATAATAACTGCAAGACCGGTAGTAACACCTTTTTCTTTAAGGGCTGCAACTTCTTCTTTAATTCGGTCTTTTACTGCTGCTGAAATAAGTTTTCCACTAATTTCCTTGTACATTTTCTTCCTCCGAGATAATCATAGTTTTTTTAATTTCTTCTTCAGTTTCTTCTACTTCTTCGTTTTCAAACATTTCGGTATATTCGCCCCCGTCTTTTGCGCGATTTCTAAAATAAACAATAAGCGCAATACTTGCGAGTACCAACATGAATGACAAAAGACAAGAAACCTTAATTTTACCAAGCATTAAACTGTCGGTTCTGAGAAGTTCAATAAAACCTCTGCCAAAACCGTACCAAGCGCAGTACATTAAAAATGTTTCGCCTTTAAATTTGCGGTTTTTGGAAAGATGGTGCAAAACAATAAGTCCTATAAGGCACCAAATTGATTCATACAAAAAGCAAGGGTGAACAAGGTTAGAACTGCCCATTTCATAAATGGTTTGGTTACTCACCATACCCCACCATTTGCTACCTGTAAATCCGCCATAAGCTTCTTGGTTAACAAAGTTCCCCCAACGGCCAACACCTTGTCCAATAAGAAAGCCTAAAGCGGCAAGGTCGAACATATCAGGTATATTTATTTTTCTTAATTTGCACATTAAAGCGCCAATCGAGAAAGCGCCTATAACTCCGCCGTAAATGGCAATACCCGAAAAACCTCTTGAATCGCCAAGACCAAAAAAGTCAGCAACGCTTGTTAATTTCACGCCATCAAAGATAACATAATATGCCCTCGCGCAAAGTATTGCTAAAGGAACGGTCACTAAAATTACATCAAGCATACGGTCGGTATCAATATCAAAACGTTTTGCGTTTTTATAGCCGTAAGCTAAAGCGAGTACAAACCCGAGTGCTATAAGTATACCGTACCAATAAACATTCCAACCATTACCGAAAGGTAATGTAAATGCAACGGGATTGAGTTTTATGTCTATTCCGAAAATAGTGATATAGTATGTCATTTTAAAGCACCTCTTAATTAGGGTTTATAACCGAAAGTACGGTTTTGTCGTTCTCGAGTAGGTTAAGACGTTTCAAAACATCATCCGCGGTAATTGATTTTAAGTATTTAATTTCATCAAACAAGTTGTGGTTGCCCATTGCACAATCGCAAAGTTGCATTGCAATTCCTTCAACATTGTTGAAAACACGAATAGCGTCACCATACATAGCGCGGCGTACAGCGGCAAAAAGTTTTTTGTTTATACCTTTTTCTTTTAAAGCAGTAATTTCTGATTTAATTTCTTCGGCTACTTGTTTTGGGTCGCTTGATTCGCCCTCGAAAATTACTGCGCGGTAGCCGTAGCCGGTAAAATGTTCGAAAGAAAATTCATCATTTATAAGACCCTTGTTGATAAGGCGCTTGTAAAGTTCGGAAGCGTCTCCCGCAATTAAATTGAGTAACAAAGCGGTGCAAACCTTTTCTTTCATAGAAGTTTCGGGATTGTCACAGTCTAATTTATAGCCAAAGCAAAACATTGGCTGAGCAACTGCCAAATTTCTTTCTACATAAGGCACAGAAACCTCTTTTGGTTCTTCGGGCATAATGCGTTCAATTTCGTGTTTTTGAGTTTCTTTAACAGAAGCGGCAATTTTCTTTAAAACCGCATCAGTTTCAACGTTACCCGCAATACAAATAAACATATTTGAAGGGTTATAGAATGTATTATAACATTTGTAAAGAAGCTGGGAATCGATTTTAGCAATAGACTCGGTCGTTCCTGCAATATCAATTCTTACAGGATGGTTTTTATACATACCGCGAAGCATATTAAACATTACCTGCCAAGCGGGGCTGTCATCATACATTCTGATTTCTTGTCCGATAATTCCTTGTTCTTTTTTAACGGTTTGCTCGGTGAAATAGGGTGACTGCACAAAAGAAAGCAAAATATCTAAATTTTCGTAAAAGTTAGAAGAACAAGCAAAAAGGTAACATGTTTTATCAAAAGAGGTAAATGCATTAGCATAAGCGCCGGTTTTTGCGTATTTTGTAAATGCATCGCCATCTTCGCTTTCAAAAAGTTTGTGCTCTAAAAAGTGGGCAATACCTTCGGGCACACAGGTAGTTTCACCATTTACTGAGAAACAGGTGTCAATAGAGCCGTATTTGGTGCCAAACATAGCGTAACAAGAGTTGTATTGAGGCTTTTCAAGAATATAAATTTTAAGCCCGTTAGGTAGTTCGGCTAGGGTGTAGCCTTCACCAATATCGCTTTCAAAAAACTTTTTTTGCATTATTCTGCCTCCGTGGGTAATAATTTATAAACAGTGTGTAATTTAATTCCTTTTGCGGCGTAAACTACATCTTCGCGTGTGATAAGCTTTAATTTTTCGGCAATATCTTCCGGAGAGTAAAGTTGCTCATTATTAATTTTAATAATGTACCATTTGTTTATTGCCGATTGACTGTCGTTATAACTGTTTAAAGAGTCTGAAATGGATTTTATGGAAGACTCAAACTCGAAATCCGAAAACTCACCATTTTTAACAATTTCTAATTGATTTAAAATTTCCTTTTCGGCTTTTTCGGCGTTTTTCTTTTCAACACCCGAGTCTACTGTAAGCAACCCTTTTTGTCTCATTGCCGAACTTGAACAGTAGTAGCAAAGACTTAACTTTTCGCGTACATTAGTAAAAAGTCTTGAATATGGGCCGCCGCCAAAAATATCACTTGCAACCATAAGTGGCAAAGATACGTCATCATCGCCATACATATCCGAGGAAAATCCCATTACAAGTTTACCTTGCGCAATTTCCATTGTTTCGGTAATGTGGTTTGGTTTTATTGCGGGAGCGGTTGGTTTGCAAAGGTGAGTGTTTGTTATGTTTTGGCGGTCAAGCGAATCGAATTTTTCGGCAAGATTTTCGAAGAATTTAGGCGGCTTTGAAGAAGAAACCACCTGAATTCGTATAAACGATTCACGAAGCATTCGCTGCCAAGCCAAATAAAGACTTTTTCCGGTGATTTTTTCGACATCTTCAATAGTGCCGCATTTTTGAACGCCAAAACAATCGTCTTTAAACATTTCGGAAATAAGGCGGTTTTTAGCGTAAATTCTTTTTTCGCTTATCTCACTTTTTATGTGTTCAATCGCTTTGCGTTTTTCTCTTTTGAGGTCGGCTTCTAAAAATTCGCTGTTTTCACAGTTCGGATTGAAAATCAAATCGGTCAAAAGGGAAGCAGCTTCAACTAAAAGTGACTCGTTTTCAAATGTGAAACGGTCATTAACTACCGAAATATTTATTTGCAACAACTGACAATCGCCAAACTTTTCGGTTGAGGCGTTAAGGGTTGCGCCGTAAAGCTTTGCGAGTTTGTAATTAAGTGCCGAAAAATCGGGGTATTGTTTACTGCAAGTTGTAAGAATAAAGGGAAGCAGTGCGTTCTCGGCAACAGTTTCTTTTTTTAATGGCAAATAAAAGTTGAATGAAAGTAAAGTGGTATTAAAACGGTCGTTTTTAATATAAAGACCTTCAACACCGTTTGAAATAGGAGTGATTTTTAAAGACATAATACTCTCCAATCTGATTTTATATATAGCATTATATCATAAGTATAGTATATATAGCAACTATTATTGATTTGCAAAATAATAAAAAATGTGATAAAATATTCAAAAAAGCGAATGAGGTGATATTTTGAAAAGCCCTATTAAGCGCGGTATAAGGATACAAACGAGAATTATACTTTCTGCAATTCTTATTCTTATACAAATAGTGTATTTATTTTTTGCGTTATATGATTTTACGTTGCGTTCAGCATACGCGCTGTATTTCTCTTGGATAGCGGGTGTTGTTATGGTAGTTTATATACTTAATCGCCGCCGTAATCCCGACCATAAAATTTCTTGGATTATTTTTATTTTGCTTTTCCCCATTTTTGGAATATCTGTTTATTTGCTTTGGGGCGGTGGTAGAGTTTTACCTCATTTCCGTAAAAAAATGGAAAAGTGCGAGGCGAGATATTTGCCGTTATTAAAACACGAAGAGGAAATACATCAAAACCTTAAATATTACGATTTGCTTCATTCTCGCCAAGCGGATTATTTGGTCCGAGAGTCTAAATACCCTTTGTGTGATTCGAGTTCGGGTGAGTATTTGTATCCGGGCGAAAAATTTTTCCAAAGGTTTATTGAGGAATTGAAAAAAGCCGAAAAATATATTTACATTGAATTTTTTATTTTGGCTGAAGGTATAATGTGGGATGAAATACATTCTATACTTAAAGAAAAGGTTAAAAAAGGCGTAGAAGTTAAGATTATTTTCGATGATTTTGGTTCGATTAAACGTCAACGAAAAGGGTTTATAACGGCGCTTCGCAACGAGGGAATAGAGGTTGCGGTTTTTAATCCTATTCACCCGATAATGAATATGTTTATGAACAATCGCAGTCATAGAAAGATTGTTGTTATTGATGGTTTTGTTGCGATAACCGGTGGCATAAACATAGCCGATGAATATATAAACAAATTAAAAAGATTCGGATATTGGATGGATTCGGCTATTATTATAAAAGGTGAGGCGGTTAATAGTTTTCTTGTAATGTTTTGTTGTATGTGGGAGTTTACAACTGGAAAACAAATTAATGCCGAAATAAGACTTTCTGACTCTTTAGTTTCAGAGGAAGGGTTTATGGTGCCGTATACCGATGACCCGCTAAATCAAAAAAATCCTGCCGAAGGGCTTTATTTGCAAATTTTAAACTCGGCGCAAAAGTATGTTTATATTATGACGCCGTATTTGATTATAGATAATGCTATGATTACAACGCTTTGTATGGCGGCAAAAGCGGGGATTGATGTAAGAGTTGTAACACCGGGTGTGCCTGACAAAAAATATGTTCACCCTGTAACACAGTATAATTATCTTGAACTGCTTGAAGCAGGGGTTAAAATTTACGAATACACCCCCGGATTTATGCACTGTAAAGTATTTTTGTCTGATGACAAGGTTGCAACTGTGGGTTCGGTTAATATGGATTATCGCAGTTTTGTTTTTCATTTCGAAAATGGTGTTTGGATGTGCAATAGCAGTACGGTTTTAGACATAAGAAAACATTTTGAAGAAATTTTTGCTGTATCAAAAGAAATATGCCTCGAAAAATGGAAAAAACGCCCTTTGCTTAAAAGGTTTAAACAAGCGATTTTGCATATATTTGCACCTTTTATGTAATTGACTTTTTTAACATTTTGTGATAAAATGATTGTGGTTAGAAGAAACGCCGAAAAGCGTTTCTTCAAGCCACTTAGAAAGTGGCTTTGGCAAAATTAAATCATGTAATTTAATTTTGCACAACACGCATTGCAATGGAAAATGGCAAATTTTCTTTGAAAATTTGTTATAAAATCAAAGATTTTATGTCGAAATTTAATAATTTCGACTACCATTAACCATTATTATGCAAGTAGTGAAAGGTGGTTATCTTATGAAGGGATTTTTTAAATTTATAATTTCGATTTTCGCTGTTTTTGGCGCGGCTATTGGTGCACTTGCTGTGTTTGACAAGTTTTCAAACAAAAATCGCATTAAAGGCGATTATTTAGATTGCGAAACCGAAGAAGACGAGCAAATAGAAGAATAATTAAAAAGACTCCTACGGGAGTCTTTTATTATACTACAAAAACTAAATAAAATTGTATTAAATGCCTATTTTTGCGCTTAAAAAACGATAAAATAATATTTTTTTGTGCAAAATGCATAAAAATTGGCGAATTTATCGTATTAGTTGCGTATTGAAAAAATTAGAGTAATAATGTATTATATAAGTATAATAGTTTATATAAATATTTTCATATAGGAGAAGAAAAATGAAAAAAGTTACTGTATCTGCTTTAAGTGAAATGATAGAAAAAAAGCTTTCGCATAATTTTGGTGTAACTCCTGAACACGCTTCGGATGAACTTTTTTATAAAGCTTCGGTTTTGTCGCTTTTGGAAATTATGAACGAGCGCCGCGCACAGTTTAAAAAAGAAACAGCCGAAAAGGAAGCAAAAACAGTTTATTATTTAAGTATGGAATTTTTAATGGGTCGTTCTTTGAAGAGCAACCTTTACAATATGGATTTAACCGAAACAATGGAAAAAGCACTTTCGAAGTACAAGGTTAAACTTGACAAGTTATATGATTTTGAGCCCGATGCGGGTCTTGGTAACGGCGGTCTTGGTAGACTTGCGGCTTGTTTTTTAGATGCGCTGTCATCAGGCGGATACCCTGCTATGGGCTACTGCATTAGATATGAACTTGGTATATTCCGCCAAAAGTTAGTAGAAGGTTGGCAAACCGAGTTGCCTGATTTTTGGTTGCCTGGCGGCGGTGTTTGGCTTGAGGCAAAACCCGGCTCGGCAGTTGATATTAATTTTGACGGGCATATAAACGAATGGTGGGACAATGGGTACCACCATATTGAGCACACAGGTTACCAAACAGTTCGTGCGGTACCTTATGACCTTATGGTTGCGGGTAAAGACGGTAAAACCGTAAACGCTTTAAGACTTTGGAGTGCCGAGTGTCAAGATTTTGATATGTCTGCCTTTAACCAAGGTGACTATGTTCGTGCTATTGAGCAACGCGCTATGGCTGAAAATATTTCAAAAATTCTTTATCCGGAAGATAAGCATATTGAAGGAAAGTCTTTGAGACTCCGCCAACAATATTTCTTGGTTTCGGCTTCTGTTCAAGATATTTTAAACCGTCATTTACGTAAATATAATACACTTGATAATTTGCCTGAAAAAGTGGCAATTCATATTAATGATACCCACCCAACATTATCAATTCCGGAACTTATGAGGTTCTTGTTAGATGAATGTGGCTATTCTTGGGAAGCGGCTTGGGATATTGTAAAGGGAACGGTTGCGTATACTAACCATACAATTATGTCTGAAGCGCTTGAGTGTTGGCCCGAAAACCTTATTAGAGAACGAATTCCTCGTATTTATCAAATTATTAAGGAAATCGACCGCCGCTATCGTGAAGAAGTGATAAATAAAACGGGCGACTGGGGATTGGCTGAACGTACGGCAATTATTTCTAACGGACTTGTTAGAATGGCTAATCTTTGTGTTGCTACATGTCATACAGTAAACGGTGTTTCTAAACTTCATAGTCAAATTTTGGTTGATGAACTTTTTAAAGACTATGCAAGAATGACACCTGAAAAATTCACAAACGTAACAAACGGTATTGCGCATAGAAGATGGCTTTGTCAAGCAAACCCTAATCTTACAAAATTCCTTTCGGAAACAATAGGTGAAGACTTTATAAAGGATGCTAGAAACCTTGAAAAGTTGCTTGAATTTAAGGATGATGCGGCAGTCTTGCAAAAATTAGAAAGCATAAAACTTTCTAACAAAGAAAGATTTGCAAAGTATGTAAAGGATAAATATTCGGTTGTGCTTGATACAAATTCTATTTTTGATATGCAGGTTAAACGTTTGCACGAATATAAGCGCCAACATCTTAATGCACTTAACATTATAACCGATTATTTATATCTTAAAAATAATCCAAACGCTGATTTCAAACCAAAAACCTATATTTTTGGCGCTAAGGCGGCTCCGGGATATTTGTTTGCAAAAGAAATTATTCAAATGATTTACAAACTTTCTTGCGCAATCGAAAAAGACCCGCAAGTTCGCGATAAAATTAAGATTTTATTCTTGGAAGATTATCGTGTTACTTTAGCTGAACTTATGATACCTGCGGCTGATATTAGTGAGCAAATTTCATTGGCTTCAACCGAAGCGAGCGGTACAGGCAATATGAAACTTATGATGAATGGCGCAGTTACTTTGGGTACTGAAGATGGCGCTAACGTTGAAATTCACAAGGCTGTGGGTGACGATAATATTATCATTTTTGGTATGCAAACACCTGAAGTATTAGCACTCCAAAAGAGAGGATATTCGCCAATTGAGTACTATAATAATAATGCTGAGTTACGCGAGGCTTTAGACTTTATTGGTAACGGTATAGACGGTCAAAGTTTTGGAAATATCTATAATACTCTTAAGAATAACGATAGATATATGGCACTTGCGGATTTTGCTGATTACCGCAAAGCACAAGCCAAAGCAACCGAACTATATTTAAACCGCGAGGTTTGGAACAAGATGTCGCTTACTAATATCGCAAAGTCGGGAATATTCTCTGCTGACCGTTCTATTGAGGATTATGCAAGAGATATTTGGCACGTAAAACCAATCGATAAAATTTAGAGAGTATAGATTATGCAATATTATCCGTACGATTCGAGAAACAGTTTATATAGAAGTAAATTAGGTGCTTTAGCCGAGGGGGAAACCCTTCGGCTAAAGTTGTTGTTACATAAAGACGCTAAGGTTTATGATGCGTTTTTAATTATTCGTAACGATAACGAACATAACGCCCAAGAAATTAAAATGACCCCTGACACTTTTTTAGAGGATTACCGCTTTTATTATTGCGATATAACCTTGGGTGAGGGGCTTTATTGGTATTCTTTTAGATATACAAGTGAATATGGTGAAATGCTTGTTACCAAAGCGGAACATTCGCTTGGTATTGTATCGCGAGAAGGAAAAAGTTGGCAGTTGACTGTTTTTAATAAAGATTTTAAAACGCCCGATTGGCTTGACGGCGGAATTATTTACCAAATTTTCCCCGATAGATTTTATAATTCGGGTCTTGGCAAGGAAAATATTCCAACTGACCGATATATTTGTAATGATTGGTACGGGGCTCCCGAACACCGCCAACAAGACAGATTCCAGTGTTTAGGTAACGATTATTATGGTGGCGACCTAAAGGGTATAGAGGAAAAGTTGCCTTATTTAAAGGAATTAGGCGTTTCTTGTATATATTTAAACCCGATTTTTGAAGCACATTCGAACCACCGATATAACACGGCGGATTATAAAAAAATAGACCCGCTTTTAGGTGATGAAAAAGATCTTGAAAGTTTAGTTAAAGCCGCCGAAAAGTTGGGGATTTATATTATTTTAGATGGTGTATTTTCACACACGGGGGACGACAGTTTATATTTTAATAAATATTCCCGTTATGAAACTGCAGGTGCTTATAACAGTTTAAGTTCGCCTTATAGCAGTTGGTATAGTTTTGAGAATTTTCCCGATAAATACGCTTCGTGGTGGGGAATTTCAACCTTGCCTGAAACCAACGAAAACGACCCGTCCTTTACTGATTTTATAACCGGTGAAGATGGGGTTATAAGGTATTGGCTTAAAAAAGGCATAAAAGGATTTAGACTTGATGTTGCTGATGAATTACCAGATTTGTTTTTGGATAAAATTCGCTCGGCAGTTAAGGCCGAGGGTGAAGACAAGTTCCTTTTGGGCGAAGTTTGGGAAGACGCGACTAATAAAATAAGTTATGGCGTTAGAAGAAGGTTTTTAAGAGGAAAACAACTTGACTCGGTTATGAATTACCCCTTTGCTAATGCTATTATTGCTTTTTTGAAAGGCGGAAATTCACGTGAACTTATTGACTGTGTGCTCGAAATTTTAGAAAATTATCCGCCGCAAACAGTAAAACTTTTGATGAACCATATTGGCACACACGATACCGCAAGGGCTTTAACTATGCTTGGTAAGAGTAGTGAATATATAGGCGATAGGGAATGGCAGTCACAGCAAACCTTAACCGGGGAAGAATATGAAAAAGGCGTAAGGCTTTTAAAAGCGGCTGCAGTTTTGCAGTATACCTTACCGGGAGTACCTTCGCTTTATTACGGAGATGAGGCGGGAATGCAAGGCTATGGCGACCCGTTTTGCCGTGCGGCGTACCCTTGGGGAAAAGAAAACGAGGACCTTTTAGAGTTTTATAAAAAATTAGGCGAAGTAAGGCGAAATAATAAGGCTTTTGTTTCGGGCGAGTTTTTGCCGGTTTATGTAAACTTCGGCGATATTGTTTATATAAGAAGAAATGAGAACAATAAAGTTTTAGTTGCAGTAAACCGTTGGCACGAGCCTTCAAAAATAGAAATACCCGAAGAATTCAGCACAGCAAAAACCGTTTTCGGCGCCCAATTTGACGGTAGAAATCTTAACTTAAAAGGCGAAGATTTTGAAATTTTAATAATAGAGTAAAATAATGGCTTTTGTGCTTGACATAACGCTTTAGCGTTGATACAATGAACTAAACCATGTTAAAAAAAGGGTGGAAAATAAAATGAGCATTAAAAATGATTTTTCATTAAAAGCGATTAGTGATACCGGTGTTGTATCTGTAAAATCACCTAAAGAAGCAAAATTTTCTGAAAGTGGTAAAAAACGCGAAGTTGGTCTTTTTTACTTTATTTGGATAGGTGCTGACTCTAAGCAAGACACAAACTACGACAACACTAAAATTTTAAAGAATTTGCCTGACCCTGCAACACTTGGTAGAAAATTTACACTCGATGAATGGAAAGAAGCGGGCGGCGAAGTAAAACCGGGTACTTTCCATTTCTGGGATGAGCCGATGTTTAGTTACTATAACAGCGGGGATAAATGGGTTATTGAACGCCATATCCGTATGTTTGCGTTGGCCGGTGTTGACTATATTGTTATTGACTTTACAAACGGTGTTTTCCGTGATTACATTGAGTATTTAGAAGTTTTATTTGCTGCGGCTGACAAGTACTATAAACAAGGCTTTAATGTTCCTAAAATTGCTTTAATGGGTAATGATGATGGTCCTAATACATTAAACATTGTTTATGAACGTTTTTACAAGAAACACCCTGAATATGCTCATTTGTTCTATCATTGGAATAATCACGAAAAACCTGTTATTTTTGATAATATTGCAGGTTATAGTAAGCACGCTACATACATAATTAATACCGAAGAAAAACTTGCTATGTATAATCCCGAATTGGTAGATTTCTTCGAAATTAGAGATATTGCCTTCCCACACGAAACAAAGGTGCCTTATCATAATTTCCCTGATGTTAGCGAAATGTTCTTGTATATCGACTTTAGACCCGAACCTAAAAAGGTTGCTGATAAAGAAGGTTATTCATATATTAACATTTCCGTTGCGGAAATTGAGGCTACAAATGCGTCTTCTTCACAATGGTATACAAATACTGGTGACCGTACTCGTTCTTGGGACGGTAAGTGCAACCGCAACTGGTTGCCTGGCGAAGAAGATTCAGCGCTTTATGGTTACAATTTTGCCCGTCAATTTGATATTGCGCTCGACTCCGGTGCCGACAATATCTTTATTACCGGTTGGAATGAGTGGGTAGCACAAATTCAACCACATTCCGATGGAACATTTAATTTAATTGATAACGCTAATATGAACAACAGCCGTGATATTGAGCCTATGAAAGGCGGTTACGGTGATAACTACTACTTGCAACTTTGTCATTATATTGCTCGTTTTAAGGGTATTGATGTGGCTGAAGTTAATGCTTATAACAAGAGTGTAGATGTTGCGGATATTTCTGCTTGGCAAGATGAAAAAATCCCTGCATATACAGGCTTTGCGGATACTGTTTTTGACCGCGATAGTTTTGAAGCGTATAAGGTTAGCGCAAAACTTGTTGATACTTCAGGCCGTAACGATTTAATTTTAACTAAAGCTTGTGATGATAAAGAAAATTATTACTTCTATGTAAAGACTACAAACGATGTTGCCCATTTTGATAAGCAAAACGGTATGACACTTTTCCTCTTTGCAGGTGAAGATGAGTTTGCGGTTAATAAATCGGCAATCGAAAACGGCGTTATGAGTATTGAAAAGTGTACTGATGGTGAGTGGAAATTAGTAGGAAGTGCTGCTTTCAATGTTAAGGCTAACGAAATGGCAGTAGCAGTTCCGAAGTCCGTTTTAGGAGAAGAAACTGATGAAATTTCTTTCAGATGGGCTGATAACTTTAACGAAGACCCACAATCTTTCTACACTAAAGGTAGCTCTTTACCATACGGTAGAATGAATCTTGTTTACAAAACAAAATAAAAAAATAAAAGCCTCGAAAGAGGCTTTTTATTTTTTGCTTTCTAAATGTTTTTGGTGTATAAATTTATAAATTTCTTCGCTTTTTTCGGGAGGAAGACTTCTTATAATTTTAATTGTTTGAATTTCGCGGTTTTTAAGAGGTAAAACGTCGTCCGAGTTATCTATGACAAAAATAGAAGGAACAGGTTGTTTTAAAACCGGTTCGGGAGGCGGAGTAATAGGTGGCAAAGTAACGGGTGGCTCAACTTTTTCTCCGAAAAGCAAAACAACGGGGTCTACATTTAAAATTTTAGCAATAGGGTCAACAAGGTGAGCTTTAATATTTCCGCTTCTCTCCATTTGGGAGTAGGTGCTTGGTTTCATATTTAAAGCACTTGCTACCTGTTCTTGTGTTAAATCGGCAAGATTGCGATATTTTTTAATGCGTGAGTTAAGTTCGTTTTTCATATTATAGCCTCCTTTTTGTCTTGACTTAAAAAGAATGAATTGATATAATGATTGTAGTTTGTCGAAACGCTAAAAAGCGCTTCGACAAGCCGATTTTATCGGATTTGCACAAATGAATTCTTGAAAATTTATTTGTGCACAATATTTATAACCATTATAATAACAAATATGTACGCTGGAGTGGCTCAGTTGGTAGAGCAGCTGATTCGTAATCAGCAGGTCGTGGGTTCAAGTCCCATCTTCAGCTCCAAGTAATCCCTTTTAAAAAAGGGATTATTTTTTTGCCAAAACACAGCGTTTTTGTAGTATTATTCTACATTTTTTGACATAAAAAGTCAAGAGGTTTTTGATTTTCCAATTTTTACATATAAATTGCAAAAATTATAATTGTTGAAAATCAAACAAGAATGTTGTAAAATATAAAAGTAACCTAAGTTCCCCGAATAACAAATATGATTGTTTCATATAATTAAACAATACATTTTAGGGGGATTTTAGTGTGAAACTCAAAAAAACTGTTCACATTTTAAGTTTAATAATAGCGGTTTTAGCGGTTTCTTTGTACACAGTAAAAAATGAGCAAACGGCTTCAACTTCAGCCCAAATGGATAAAAGACCTACGGTTATTCTTGACGCTGGCCACGCTGAATTACCTAATACTACAGATTAGGTCCAAATCTGCCGTGAAAATTCAATATAAAACACCCCGAAAACCCGCTATTTAAGCGGGTTTTCGCCATTTTACGACAATTAATCTAACAAAAATCAAATTAACCTACAAATTTGATTAAAATTATAGAGTGTAGGTTAAAAATTGAATTTTGGTTGACAAAATTTCAGATAAATGATATACTGATACAAACTGATACTAATAAATATTGGAGAGCATTATGGATATAAAGCTATTTACGAAAATACTAAAGGATAAGCATTTTACAGATTATCAAAAAATGCAGTATAAATACGGCAAGGATTTTAATGCTTTTTTGCAAACCTTAGAGGAATTATACTATAAAACACTGCCGCTTTCTGATTTCGATGGGAACAATATTGTTTTTATCGAAAATCACGCGGTGGTGAATCAAAGCACTGTTAAACTTTTGTTGCAGTCACAGGATGGTCACTATGGCATTAAAGCCGCAGAAGATGAGATTGTTGCAACCTCTGCTATTGAAAGTATAGATTTCAGCCGTGACAGTGTATGCAAAATTCTAAAAGGCATGGCACCGAAAGATGAGCAAGAAAACAGAATTTTAGGCATCAAACATGGTCTTGAGTTTATTGCTGATACAACCAACAAAATAAACGAAGAAAATCTATATAAGCTCTATATGATGACAGTCGGTGATTTTCTAACCGGTGATGATAAATTAATAGAAGGCAATATGTATAGACACGATACCGTTTATGTTGTCAGCGACCGTGTCGAGCATTCTGGACTTGACTACAAAAAAGTTCCCGAATTTATGAAATCACTTGTTTCATTTGTTAATTTGGAAGATGATATTAATGACTTAATCAAGGCGACAATTATCCATTTTTATATTGCTTTTGTCCATCCGTACTTTGACGGTAACGGAAGAATGGCTCGTCTTGTCCACTTGTGGTTCCTGATTCAAAAAGGCTATCAATCTGCATTATTTATTCCCTTTTCAAGCCAAATTGAGAAAAGCAGAAAAGCATACTATGATGCTTATACCACCATTGAAGAGAATAAGAAGCTCAGTGGCAAGATTGATGTAACCCCATTAATTTTGTATTTTATAAATAACGTTTATAATAAAATGAGCGAAGGAACAACTACGGTAGAAACCTTAACCGCCTATGATGATGCTGTTAAGGACGGTAAGATAACCGAAAAAGAAACAAAGCTTTGGAAATTTGTTTTATCTTACTACGGCACAGAGGAGTTCTCAACAAAACAGCTTGAAAAAGACTTTGGCGATGCCGCTTATGCAACCATCAGGGGTTTTGTCTTAAAGTTTGAAGACTTAGGACTGCTTTCTTCGGTTAAATACGGTGTAAGAGTTAAATATAAGGTTGTTAAGTAAAAATCCAAACAAAGCACTCCAACAGATACAAGTCTGTTGGAGTGCTTTGTTTAATTGCCGCCAGGTCCATCTCTACGTTCACGAGTATCGTGAACATCAATTTTACCGATTATATCGCCCGGTTTAATGGGTTTTTTATTTTCTTTTATTTCAGGCTCAGGCTTTTGCTCGATTTTCTTATCATCATTCATAAAATTACCCCTTTCTGTTGTTAGTATTTGCATAATGTCCCTTCATTATGTGATGTATATGCTATAAAAGGCAGGACAAAATATCAATATAATTATCTGTGGGGGAAAATCAATAAAACGTGATGAAATGCCGGTAGGTTTCTCAATGGCACTTGCACAAAATCCTGATGCTATGCAAAAATTTGCAATGTTAAGTGGGACAAAAAGAGGCAAATAATAGACGGAACACATTCAGTTAAATCAAAACAGGAAATGCACGAATATGTTAATAATCTCAACAATATTTAAAACCACAGACCATTTTGTCTGTGGTTTTAAATTAAGTTATGACAAAACTTTTTTAATTTTTCGGGTGGCATAGGGCCTTTGGGTGCCTATCGCAGTATGTATGCCGTTACATAGACAAATAGGACCACTAAAATGCACCCCTATTTAATATTTCAAATCCATACCAAAACTTGACTATTCGTTACGAATGTGTTAATATATTTGTGGTGATTGTATGGAAAAACGAATTGCAAAAATTATCGTAGGTTCAGCAGGTGGCACCGCAAGTAAGGGTGCCAAGACTTATAAGGTATCATTGCCTACAAAATGGGTGAAAGATATGAACTTGGCCGATACTCAAATTGAGATGCTCTATGATGGTGAGAAAATCATAATTGCACCTCATTTATCAATATGCGATTTTTTAGATAATAAAAAGGCTTTGGGACATAATTTGATGCTTGTCAGTTTTTATGATGGCGAAGCATTGTGTAGTGAAATTTGTGCTGATTTTACAGATAAAACTATTGTTGCACAAAATCATACGAAAAATATAGTTAAAACTGCTTTTGGTAATAACATGGCACCAACTTGGGAAGATTTTCAAAATTTCTTAGAGGAACGCTGTGTACCTAAAAGCCGTAGTGGTATAAGAGAATATCTTGAAACTATCGATGTAGAAAGCTATGAGCCATTAAAAATTATTGAGAAAACTGAGGGACGAATGGCAGAAGATGACCAATGGATTAAAATGGAGGAGATATAATGTCAGTTAAATTTGTAACTAACGAAAAGGTTGCCGAAACCTCTTCAAAGGGCAATCAGGAAAAATGGTATGATAAAGATACAAATAAATGGTATAAACTTGACCAGTTTGGTTATGAAGCATTGACAGAAGCATTGATTTCAAAACTGCTTGAAAAGAGTAATATAAAAAGTGAAACACCATTTTCTTTTGCAAAATATAAAATGGAAAAACTAAATGTTCACGGCAGAGACCGTACGGGATGTTCAAGTGAAAACTTTCTTAAAGATGGTCAGTCTATCATTACATTAAGTCATTTGTTTTCAAGACATCTTGGTATGTCGCTAAAGGAAAAGTTGGAGAGATTGCCGAGCGATAAAAAGCGTATTGAGTACTTGGCAAACGCTACAGCTGAATATACAGGACTCAAAGAGTTCCCGCAATACTTAACATTATTATTTGAAATTGATGCACTGTTTCTTAATGATGACCGACACCTTAATAATATTGCTATTATTGAGGAAAAAGGCAAATTTGATTATTGTCCTGTTTTTGATAATGGCGCGGGATTGCTTTCTAATGTCCAGTTTTCGCCAATGGATATAGCGCCACAAGGTCTTATAAAAGATTTGGTTGCAAGACCTTTTAATATGAGTTTCACAAGGCAAATGAATACAGCAAGAAGTTTGTATGGCAGTATGCTGAAAATGCCAAAATTCACAGCTAAAGAAATTGTTAATGAACTCCAGCCATTGCTTGAATATTATCCTGTACGTGACAGAGGACTAATAGTAGATAGAGTAGTGGAATGTATAATAGTTAGACAGAAATTCAATTAAATTTAATATAAAACAACTCTTGCATTTTTTATGCTTTTATACTATATCTTCTACCACATTTTGCAGATGAATCAATTCCAATTTTCCGCTGTTACATAGTTCGATAAATTCTTCTGCTTTTTGTTTGCAGAAAAATATATCTTGTGCGGTTTTTAATACATTTCCAAAGCTATCAAGAGCGGTGATACCATATACAGTATGTTTTCGGTTTTCCTCATCTGTCACAATATCAGTTCGTAGTATGTATTTCACTTGCAAAGTTCATCATCCTTTAAGTTGTTTTCTTGCGGGTTTCTGCACAACTATTTTTGAATTTATGTAATGTTTCCAACTTAGTTTTTGACCGCAGTCGTCACAATAACTTTGCCAATCGTTTTGTAATAATGTGTTGCAGCAAGGACAAATAGGTATATATGTAGATAGATTGTCCTGATTGTTACAGTAAACAGTATTAACACTCATTGCTATTGACCGTTCTTGGTTCTTTGATTTATCACTTATTAAGAGATCGTTAGGCTCAAGTTCTAAGGCAGAGCAAAGTTTTTCAAAACTGTCTAGGGTTGGAACCTGTTTGCCACTTGTGACATTACTAATAAATCTTCTTGAAAGGCCTGATATTTCGGATAAAGATTCTAAAGTCATATTCCTTTCATCGATATGTTTTAAAATTTTGACCGCTAATTCCTTTGAAAACATTGTAGAAACCTCACACTTCATGTCGAAGGTAAGTTTTACATTAAAATATTTTGGAATAATTTGGTAGGAACTATAGTTCTCAAAGTATAGTTCCTACCTATTTTTATCTTTTAAAAGGATAAATATATATACTTCACCACATATTTGAACGATGAAAAAATGCATTGTGTGACAAAAAACTACTCAATTTTACAAAATACTGGAAAAATTATGATATAAGTGATATAATCAAACAAAGGATTTAGGAGGGATTTATTTGTTACTGTTTTATTTAAGTTTAATTGAAAACGAAGAAGATAAATCTAAGTTTGAACGACTTTATTATGATTATAGAAAATTAATGAAGTATATTGCTACAGACATGCTTCACGATGAGTTTCTTGCAGAAGATGCTGTTCATGAGGCGTTTATCAAATTGACCCGTCATATAGGTGGTGTTGATGAAAACGACAGTCACAAAACCAAGGCGTTCATCGTTATAATTATTAAGAGTGTTTGTTTGGACATGCTCAGAAAAGATAAACAGGATAAATCGTTCAGTTTAGAGGAAATAGACCGTATGGGATATGTGTATGACGATTCATTTAAAAAGATTGAGGTAGATGATGTTTATTCTGTAATATCATCTTTGTCTGATACATATAGAGAAATAATTGAACTTAAGGTAGTTCATAATTTATCAGATAAAGAAATTGCAGACGTACTCGGCATTAGTAATTCGGCTGTTAGGAAAAGAATGCAACGCGCAAGGGAAATTTTAAGAAATAAACTTGCCGAACGGGGAGAAGAATATGTTTCTGTCTAAAGAAATTGATAAAAAGTTGGTAATGGCATTTGAACTTTATAACAAAAATCTATGTGAATCGTTACCGACTGATGAGGAACTAAAAGATATCACATTTTCAGAAGCTTTTGAGAAGAAAATGGAAAAACTGATTAGGGCACAAAAGAAATCCTATTTTTATTTGATTAACACTGTCGGCAAACGAGTGGCAGTTATAATTCTGGCAATAATGATAAGCTTGACGGCTACTACTTTCGGTGTAAAAGCAATTAGAGAAAGCGTTATCAAGTTTATAACTGAAACATTTGAAAAATTCACATCTGTATCAGTGGAAAATGAAAACCCTGATATACAGGTTGAAATTATTAAGACTGCACCGCAGTATATTCCTGAGGGGTATATTTTAGAGTCTGAGATGGAATCTGGTGGAATTTACAGAGTAATCTATAGCAGTTTAGGCAATAGCACTATTGATTATATTCAAAAAATTTATTTTGGAACTATTTATAATGTGGATACTGAAGATATTAAATATGAAAAAATAAATATTAATTCATTTGAAGGAATTAAATATGTTAAAAATGGAATTAATACAGTAGTCTTTGCTGATAGTACATATATGTATGACATTAGCGGAGAAGTTTCATTTGATGAACTTATAAAAATAGCAGAATCAATTAAAACAGAATAAAAAAATTGTCACAAAATGTCGTCTTCTTTCGTTTATATAATAAAGAGTATGATCTCTATTTATAAACGAAAGGGGGCGACATTTATGTTTAAGAAGATTTTAGCTTTGGTTATGTGCGTTGTTATGTTGTGCGGTACAGGATTAATCGCAAGTGCAGAAACCGTTGAAAATCAAGTTCAGCCACGCTACAGCTATACAAGAGGTATTAGTGCAACACTTGCAAATTCGGGTGGAAAAGCGTTATGTATTGGTGATGTTAATGGTTATAATGGAACTACCACTAAAATTGTTTTAACAGTAACCTTGCAGAAAAAAACTTTGCTTTGGTGGAGCAAGGTAGAAGAGTGGACAACAACAGCCAATACTTATTATGCTACAATTTCTAAAACCGTAGCAGTTGACAGCGGTACCCACCGTGTCAAGGTTGAAGCAAAAGTTTATGCCGGAAGCAATTACGAAAATGTCGATTGTACAAGCAAAACGTATACTTTCTAAATCAAAAAACAGGACTGTCTCTCTTTGAGACAGTCCCTAATTTTAAAAAATTAAATATAGTCAAGGTAAAATTACATTAAATATTTGGAACTTTTCAAAGTATAAATAATGGTATCTCGAAATATACCATTAACTAAAAAATTGAATTTTTAGTTTTACAATTCATTTAGTTTAAATTACAAACGAAGAACAGACATAAAAACGCTCAAAGTTGTATTTATACGCTTTGGGCGCGATTGTTTCTGTTAGCAATCTAATTTGCACTTTTATAAAAATATTCAGCTGAAGCTAATAAGCCCACAATCTATAGGTTAGGCAAGTATTTGTGTGTATATGATTAAGTCGTATCTTTGAATATT